>NZ_JAKRNA010000020.1:0-38723 GCF_022347435.1 Corynebacterium sp. ACRPE
TCTGCCAAGATGCGATCTTCCACGAGACGGACCACACGGTCCTTTGCATCCTGGTCAAATTTTCTTGGCATATTCCAGATTTTCCCATCTACTTAAACGGAACAAAACCTGGGGCACTTCAGATAAGGTTTATTCAGTCCTATAACTCACGAACTTATACGGAGCTGCCGGCCATTGCTGGAGAGGTGACCACTGCGGCATTCGATGTGGGCGGCATTTTGGTCATCCGGACGGTCGAGCGCATCGGCGCTTTAGGGCACTTGGTAGAGGCATTGCCGGACTTTGTATGGCTGCGCCATGAGATTTTGGGCGCGACGATGATCGTCAATGTGTACCTTGCCGGGCAGGTTTCCCGCGCTACCGTGGTGGGGAATGTGACCAGGGCCCTGGCTAGGGACTAAGATTGAATAGTTGAACTTTAGATCGATCTAAATTAAGGGAGCGCATCCGTAGTGTTTGACTCACTATCAGACCGCCTACAGTCAGCCCTGGCGGGCCTGCGCGGTAAGGGCAAACTGACCGAGGCTGATATCAATGCCACCGCTCGCGAGATCCGCCTCGCGCTGCTGGAAGCCGACGTGTCTTTGACCGTCGTCCGTGGCTTTATCAAGCGCATCAAGGAACGCGCCCGCGGCGCGGAAGTCTCTGAGGCGCTCAACCCGGCGCAGCAGGTAGTCAAGATCGTCAATGAGGAGCTCATTGAGATCCTCGGCGGTGAAACCCGCCGCCTGAACTTGGCTAAGAACCCGCCGACGGTGATCATGCTTGCCGGCCTGCAGGGTGCTGGTAAAACCACCCTGGCCGGTAAGTTGGCCAAGCACCTGGCTAAGCAGGGCCACACCCCGATGCTGGTGGCCTGTGACTTGCAGCGCCCAGGCGCGGTACAGCAGCTGCAAATCGTCGGCGAGCGCGCTGAGGTGCCGACCTTTGCACCGGATCCGGGAACCTCCCTGGACTCCAACGAGCATGAAATGGGTACCTCGCACGGTGACCCGGTGGACGTCGCCAAGCAGGGCATTGCTGAGGCTAAGCAGAAGCAGCACGATGTGGTCATCATCGATACCGCTGGCCGCTTGGGCATCGATGAGACACTGATGACGCAGGCGCGCAATATCCGCGATGCCGTCAACCCGGACGAAGTCCTCTTTGTCATCGACTCCATGATCGGCCAGGACGCCGTACAGACGGCCGAGGCCTTCCGCGATGGCGTGGACTTTACCGGCGTTGTTCTCACCAAGCTGGACGGTGACGCCCGCGGTGGTGCGGCCCTGTCTATCCGCGAGGTTACGGGCAAGCCCATCATGTACGCCTCTACCGGTGAGAAGCTCGATGATTTCGATGTCTTCCACCCGGAGCGCATGTCCAGCCGCATTCTGGGCATGGGTGATTTGCTCTCCCTTATCGAGCAGGCCGAAGCAACCCTGGACCACCAGAAAGCCGAAGAAGCAGCCTCTAAGCTGGGCTCTGGCGAGCTGACGCTCAATGACTTCCTTGAGCAGATGCTGATGATCCGCAAGATGGGCCCCATCGGCAACCTGCTGAAGATGATGCCCGGCGGCAAGCAGATGAATGAAATGGCCGCCATGGTGGATGAAAAGCAGCTGGACCGCATCCAGGCGATTATTCGCGGTATGACGCCGCAGGAGCGCGAGGATCCGAAGATTCTCAATGCTTCGCGCCGCAAGCGCATTGCTAATGGTTCTGGTGTCAGCGTTTCCGAGGTCAACCAGCTTATTGAGCGCTTCAACCAGGCTAAGAAGATGATGTCCAAGATGGCCGGCCAATTCGGCATGGGCGGCATGGGTGGTCGCTCCGCTACCAAGAAGAAGCCCAAGGGTCGCAAGGGCAAGAATGGCAAGCGAAAGAAGGGCAAGGGCGGCGGTGGCAACCGTGGCCCGAAGATGCCGGGCGGTATGCCGGGCATGGGCGGAATGCCAGGAATGCCCGGTGGCGGCGGCATGCCGTCCATGGAGGAGCTGCAAAAGCTCCAGCAGCAAATGGGCGGCGGCGGTGGCATGCCAGGTATGCCAGGTATGCCAAAGATGCCGAAGGGAATGGAAAATATCGATCTCGACAACCTGGACTTTGGCAAGGGTAAAAAGTAGTTTTCCCAGCCTTAAAGCATAAAGAAGGAGGCTTCCGCGTTGCTGCGGGAGCCTCCTTTTTGTGCGGCTTGCCGACGCCGCCCTAAGCCCCAGCGCGCCTTTGCATGAGGCGCTTTCGCCCTCGGGGCTTGAGCACGACCGAGCTATGGCCTAGACGGCATCGTCTTGTGCGGCGTTGGGGTAGGGGACGGGGTTGGCATGTTGCTTGCCGGCGTCGGTAGGCGCTGCGGGCGCTTGCTCCACGGCTCCTGCAGCCTGCTCCGGTGGAATGTCCGGGGCTTCCTGCTGGACTTTTTCCCCGTTGAGGAAGGGCTTTAGGGCCTCGCGGATCATCGGCATTGCTGATTCCGCAAAAGCATTGGTGATGTGGTGCATGTCGCGGTAGACCATCGTATTGCCGATGATGACTGGGCAGTCACCATTGGCATCGCAGAACCACGGAGCGGTATCAATCGAGAGCATATTTTGGTACTTCGACAACACGACTGCACCGGGATCATAAGGCTGGTAGACCTGCTCAAAGCGCATGCCGCAGCCGTAGGCATCTTCGGTAGCGACGTAGCACTCATCAAACTCGCGTGGACGGCCTTCTTCATCGAATCCCCACGGGTTATCGCGGAAGCCCAAGAAGGGAATATCGCGTTCGGCCAATTCCTCCCAGAATGCCTGGTAGCCGGCGGGCACGGCATCGGGGCCGGTGCCATATTCATTTTGTGGGCGGGTGGTATTCGAGATGACCAAGGCCGGGTTCGCCTCTTCGATGCGATCCATGGCCAGCTTGCCCCACTCGGCACACTCTGGGGTCACGGTGACATCGTCACCCAATTCAATCGGGCAGCCTTGGCGCAGCAGCGGTACCAGCTTAAAGCCCATTTCCTTGCCTAAGCGGTCCAGCGGGGCAGAATACTGCTCCGCGTGGGAACCGCCCACCAAATAGACTTCCTTCTCTGCGTTGAGGTCACCGAAAATGCAGGGGGTCTTTCCGTCCTTGCGGGTTTCGAAGAAGAAGTCAGCAGGCTGGCTATCTGGCACGAAGCACCAATTTGTAGCGACGGGTGGCTGGATTCCGCCGGCCAGAATCGGATCAGGCTTGACCTCCACATTATCCGGCGGGGTGATGTCGTTGATGAACGTCGTTGCGCCGGGGTAGAGGGCAGGGTCCAAAAGCTCCGCATCAGCATCATCAAGGGTGCGCATCCACAGTGGCTGGACAGCCAAGAGGCCGACAACGGCCGCGGCGACTACAACGCCACCCACACCGCGGGCGGCACCGGCGGGTTTCTGCAAGGTCGACAGGCCCTTGCGTACCGGCAGATCCTCGGCCGTGGGGCGCTTGCGATGCTGGCGCAGGGGCTTCTCCAAAAAGCGGTGCGTGAGGTCTGCCAACAACAGCGAAATGGCGATAATGATGACGCCCAACCACCACGACGGGGTTTCTTGACCCAGGTAGGACGTGGACAAAATAAGCAATGGCCAGTGCCACAGGTAGAGCGGGTAGGCTACATCGCCCAGCCAGCGCGCCTGCTTGGAAGCCATTGCCTTGGAAATCTTGCCACCGCCGCCCAAGATAATGAGCACGGCGCCGCCTAGTGGCAAAAGAGAAAGCGGGCCAGGATACGCAGTGGTATCCGCGATGATGGCACCGGTAAAGACGAGCATCAAAAGGCCCAGACCAGTAAAGAGGTCATAGAGGCGGGCCGGAATCTTCCAAGAGGAACCGTAGATAGCCAGGACCGCGCCCAAGGTTAACTCCCAAGCGCGCGACCAGGTGGAGTAGTAGTTCTCCGGAGTTCCGTAGAGGCCGTGGCGCGAAGCATAGGCAAAAGAAGCAATCGTGACCACGATGAGGATTGGGCCAGCAATCTGGTTGACCGTGGGGAAGCTGCGCTTGCCCAAGGGCTGTTGCTTCGGCCGGAACTTCATGATGGCAGCCAAGATGAGCGCAAAGGCAATGCCCATGATGTAGAACTGGCTCTGCACGGCCATGGACCACATGTGCTGCAGCGGTGAGGTATCAGCTGCGGCCGCTGTGTAGTCGGCGTTTTGTTCCGCTAGCTCCCAGTTCTGGTAATACAGCATGGTGGCTGTGATCTGCTGAGTGAGCTCGGTGCGCATGAGCTGCGGGGTGAAGATGCGTACCAAAATGTAGGTCACGCCGATTACCAAAACCAAGCTTGGTACCAAGCGCCGCAAGGTGCGCCAGATGGGCCACCATGGGTTAAGCGAGGCGTTGGGCTTGCTCGCGTAGCGCAGCTGGGAGCCCAAGAAGAAGTAGCCGGATAGCAGCAGGAATACGTCGACGCCGCCGGATACGCGTCCGACGAATACGTGGTAGATAACTACTAGGCCGATGGCAATACCGCGCAGACCATCAAGGTCATAGCGGTACCGGAAATTTCGCGGTGATTCTTTAGTCATAAACTGTCTTTTCGTGCGCCTATGCCTAGATGGTGGGGCGGAAGGCGCGCCATACATATGAAACGAAATGTCTATATTCGGCCCTTAAGGGTACTCTGCTTCACTATCGCAGGCATAACGAACCTGCGTGCGTGGCGTAGTAATTTTTGAAAATGCAGCTACTCGCGCTAAAATATCCTAGGTTATTTACTCGGATATTCTGAGCTAGATAAACTGAAGAACGTAATATTCTGCGTAGCACCGTTCCCGTCTACGGTCGGCCGGTATGTCACGCGCAGATAAAATCCAAGGGTTGAACCGGCGCACAACCTAGTGCGCGTCTGTACTGCCCAGTGACTAGTAAAGGAGCCAACATGGCTGTCAAGATCAAGCTTCAGCGCCTGGGCAAGGTCCGCGCTGCTGAGTACCGCGTTGTTATTGCTGATGCCCGCACCCGTCGTAACGGCAAGGTCATCGAGAACATCGGCATCTACCACCCGAAGGAAGAGCCTTCCCTCATCCAGATCGACTCCGAGCGTGCACAGCACTGGCTGTCCGTTGGCGCACAGCCAACCGAGCCGGTTCTCGCTCTGCTGAAGGTCACCGGTGACTGGCAGAAGCACAAGGGTCTGCCGGGTGCAGAGGGCACCCTGAAGGTTGCTGAGGAGAAGAAGTCCAAGCTGGAGATCTTCAACGAGGCACTGGCTGAGGCCAACAACGGCCCGACCATCGAGGCCATCACCGAAAAGAAGAAGAAGGCCAAGGAAGAGGCTGAGAAGAAGGCTGCTGAGGAAGCTGCTGCTGCAGAGGCTGCCGCTGCTGCCGCCGGCGAAGCTGACGCTGAGGCCGAGGAGAAGGCTGAGGAAGCTTCTGAGGAGTCCGCAGAGTAATCTGCCTCCCTTGCTAAACGCATAGTGCTTTAGCTCCGGGCCCCGCCGCTACGATCACTGGTCGTAGTAGCGGGGCCTTTATAGTTGGCGGAAGAACGCCGGAACACGATAGCGACCGCGCATGCTAGTCCTTGACGGGGCTGCGTGCGCGGTCGCTACTGGCAGTGACACGCTAGGAAACGTGCGTCATCCATGTCGGGGATTTGCAAGTTCGCCCTTAGTTCTGTGGTTTGTAGTTGGGGTAGCGGCTGTAGACGTTAGAGGGATCCTTAAAGTCCATACCGCGCAGGGCGCCTGCAACAACCGGTGTGAAAAGCTCGAGAATCTGCTCGCGTGGAAGCCGGGACAAAGGGCCGTCGATGGCAAGTACGGTAAATCCATGAATGGCCGACCAAGCCAACAGGGCATTCTGCATGAAATACGTGGCGTCAGTGGTGTTGTCCAGCGCTTCCGCGTGGCGGGACAACAGGGCGAAGAAATCGCGAATCTGCTGTAGGTGATCCATCTTCGGATCATCTTCCGTATTGGGATCTACGCCAAGCATGAAACGCAGCGCCTTCCACTCCAGCATGCAGCGGAAGAAATTGGTTTCATCTAGGGCAAACTCGAGGTAAGCGTAGCCGATTTGCATCAGGTGTTCTGGAAAATCTAGGCCCACTGCTGTCTCGGTAGTCTCGTGTAAACGCCGGACCAACTCATCGGTGGCAAGTTCAGCGACCTTATCGTGCAGTTCTTCTTGGTCCTTGAAATGGCGGTATGCAGAGGTAGGGGACACTCCTGCTTCGCGGGTTACCGCACGGACGGTGATGGCATCGGGGCCACTCCTTTTGCCCAGTTGAACCGCGATACGGAGCAGCTCATCGTGGAGGTTTCTATGATGGTAGGGCTTATTGTGCGTTTCCATAAAAGTCATTTTATCAACAAAACCTATGTACGTATAAATTATTTGGTCAGCATGGTGAGCAGCAAAATTGCGGGGGTGGAAGGGTTGCCGCTCTCGCTTGTGGCCTCGACTTTATGCACCTCATATGCAGGAAGGTGCACGATAGAGCCGGGGGTGAGCGTGATGGTTTCATTGCCATAGCTGAAGTCAAGCTCACCGCGCAGCGCCTGCACGGTGATGGGATGTGCGGCCTTGTGATCGGGCAGAGACTGTCCTGGTGCGAAGCTAAAGAGAATGAGGTTGGCACCATCAGCGCTTAAGACGCGCTGTACGCCCGGGCGCGGGCGGTGCGGATCGGTATCAGGCGCGATGTCCAGCAGGTTTAGCGCGGACATGACGGAATCCTCACTTGAGTGAGAAGCCGCGCCAAACGTGTCCGGGGAGTTGGTCGGTAGATCGCTCATGAGCCCACTTTAACGACAATAAGACTCAAATTCTGGGTTTGCTTTCCAAAGCGCCAAAATTCATGACTGACAAGGGCAAAGAGGTCTGTGTTGTAGACTTTCCGCTATGGAATTGATGATTGGTCGCGTGATTAAATCGCACGGCGTGAAAGGTGAAGTCGTAGTCGAGGCCACTACGGATGAACCGGAGGTGCGCTTTGCGGTAGGGGAAGTTCTTCAGGGGACGCAGGGTAAGAAGGAGCACACACTAACTATCAAGGCGGTCCGGAGCCATAAGGGAAGGCTGCTCGTTACCTTTGAAGAGATCAAAGACCGAACAGTGGCGGATAGCCTACGTGGTACCAAGTTCTTTGCCGCTCCGCTCGACAGTGATGATGATGGCTTTTATGACCACGAGCTGGAAGGGCTTCGCGTACTTCTGGCGGGCGAGGAGATCGGTGAGGTCACATCGGTCATCCACGGCGGAAGTCAAGATTTGTTGGAGGTAAAACTCGACAACAGCAAGGAGGCGCTCATTCCCTTCGTGCATGCCATTGTTCCTGAGGCGAACCTAGAGGCTGGAACGTGCACCATCGATCCGCCGGAAGGACTGCTTGACCTATGAGGCTTGACGTCATCACCATTTTTCCGGAGTACCTGGACCCGTTGCGGCATGCGCTTTTGGGCAAGGCCATTGAACAAGGTCGCCTTGAAGTAGGTGTGCACGATCTGCGGCAGTGGGCTACGGATGCGCATAAGTCTGTCGATGACTCGCCGTTCGGTGGTGGCCCCGGCATGGTTATGAAGCCAGACGTTTGGGGGCCGGCGCTCGATAGCGTCGCCACGCGGGAAAGTGCGCCCAATCTAGAGTCTGCGTTGCCACACCTAAACCGTCCGCGCCACGATGAATTAGAAGGGGTTGAGGCGCAAGCCTATGCGGTTGATGCCACGGCCGATGAGGATAGCGACCTCCCACTGCTTATCGTGCCGACGCCAACCGGAAAACCGTTTAGCCAAGCAGATGCGCGGGCGTGGTCCAATGAGGGGCACATTGTTTTTGCCTGCGGGCGTTATGAGGGCATCGATCAGCGCGTGGTGGATGACGCCGCTCGACGCTACCGCGTGCGCGAGGTTTCCATCGGCGATTATGTGTTGATCGGTGGGGAAGTGGCAACGTTGGTGATTGCTGAGGCAGTAGTGCGACTCATCCCCGGCGTGCTGGGAAATAAGCGCTCTCATGAGGAAGATTCTTTTTCTGATGGTCTCTTGGAAGGCCCGAGCTATACCAAGCCGCGAGAGTGGCGTGGCCTAGCCGTGCCGGAGGTGCTCACCTCGGGAAACCACGGGTTGGTAGACAAATGGCGGAGGGAACAGGCATTGCTGCGCACGTGGCAACGCCGTCCCGAACTTTTGGAGGCGGCTGAGCTCGATAAGGACGACAAGGCCTTCATCGCGCAGTTGGAACAAGAAGCCAACACCCAGGGTGAAGGCTAATGGAGGTAAGCGCTGACCTCTCGGTACTCTTAGTAACCCAGGAGTGGGCGAAAAGCCTCGAAGCATTGCCAGAGGAGCTGCGTGCACGGGGCTTTGAGCCGCTAAGTATTTTCACTCTCCAGGTAGCGGAGGAAACCTCGGAAAGCAGCCCGCTAGCGCAGGAGTATCGCTTCAAGAGCGGTCAGTGGCCACAAGGAATACCGGTGTGGCGGCTCATCGTAAACGGAGAGACCACGCAGCCCCTGGCCACTGTGGCTTCCTCGGTAGCAGACTGCTTGCCGCCGGCAGCCTCGTGGGTAGGCAGTGCGGAAATCGGTTTTACGGAGATGGGGCTTGGTGCCCCGGCGGTGTGGCGGGCGGATTCTGGGTTATAAGCGGAATCTGGACAATTATTTAGCGCTTTTTCATGCCTAAACTGCAGCGCATATGCCTTCTAAGGTTATAGTGAAGGGGACATTCCCTCTAGATTCCTATTCCCAAGGTGGTCCCTGAATTATGACGGCTCCCAATGGCAATAACTATGGTGGATATAACCAGCAGCCGCCTCAGTACAATCAGCAGTATTATTCCCAGCCGCAGCAAAGCGGTGGCGTAGGCGGCGCCACCATCGCGGCAATTATCGCAGCAATTGTGGCGGTCATCGCGGTGGCCGCCATGGTCATCATGTTCGTGACCAATAACAAGGATGATGCATCGACTAGCGCGGCCGCCGATAGTCAATTCCAGCAGGCTGATGCCAATAGCGGCTCCGGCTCCGGATCTAGCAAGCACTCCGGTTCCTCGTCCAAGGACGATGCTGAGGATGAGGATGAAGATTCCAGCCCGGTCACGGTGACCAAGACTAAGGATGCTCCAGCTCCAGCGCCGGCACAGGCAGCGTCTTCTGGCAGCAGCAATGGGCACTCTTGGAGTGACTTCACTAGCTACTATCCAGCTACCAGCAAAACCTCCAGCGGTTTTGCCAGCAACGTCTATACCGCGTTTATGAATAACTGGGTCGCCGGCGGCGGCACCGGCGCTACCTTGAGCGTCTACTCGCCGGCCACCGGTGGTACCTACACCATGTACTGCTCCGGTAGCTCTTCGCGCGTTTCCTGCTCCGGCGGCGATAACGCCCGCGTGGTTATCTACTAAGAGCGCGCCGCAGCAACCTCCTTTCCCTTACTGGGAAAGGAGGTTTTGTGCGTCTAGGGGGCGTCGGCAAGCGAAGGCAGTGGAGGGGCCGTGCGGTAAATTGGGTGGGTCTAATCCCAAACCTCGAGAAAGAGTGAGGAGACCACGTGAATATTGCGGCCACTATCGCCGCCGAGCTCAACGTCAAGGAATCGCAGGTTTCTACCGCGTTGCAGCTGCTTGCGGAGGGCAATACAGTGCCCTTTATTGCCCGCTATCGCAAGGAGGCCACCGGTGGGCTGGATGACTCCCAGCTGCGCACCATTGAAGAGCGCGCGAACTATCTAAAGGAACTACAGGAGCGCAAGGAGACCATCCTTGCGGCGATTGAAGAGCAGGGCAAGCTTGGCGACGCCCTCAAGGAGCAAATCCTTGCCTGCGAGACCAAAGCGCGCCTAGAAGATTTGTATCTGCCGTATAAGAAACGCCGCAAAACCAAGGCCGATATAGCCCGCGAAGCCGGCCTTGAGGAGCTGACCGATAAGCTCATTGCGGATCCCAACGCCGCTCCAGAAGAGTTGGCACAGGCCTTTACCACCGAGGGCTTTGAGGACACCAAGAAGGCCCTCGACGGCGCCCGGGCCATCTTGGTGGACCGCTTCGCGCTCGACGCGGACCTGGTGGGTGAAGTACGCGAGCGCATGTTCACTGAAGGCTCCATGGGCGCGCACGTTGTTGAGGGCAAGGAGGCCGAAGGCGCGAAGTTTAAGGATTACTTCGATTTCAACGAGCCCTTCCACAAGCTGCCTTCGCACCGCATCTTGGCGCTGCTGCGTGGCGAGAATGAGGGAGTGCTCCAGCTGCAACTAGATGCCGGCGATGACGCCGATTACGAGGATGTAATCGCCTCCCGCTTCGAGCTGGATCGCTCCTCCAAGTGGCTTGCCGACGCCGTCCATTGGGGCTGGCGCACCAAGCTCTATATTTCCTCCAGCCTGGACGTTCGCATGCGGCTGAAAGAGATTGCGGAGGAAGGCGCGCTGAAGATCTTTGCCACCAATTTGCGCGACGTGCTGCTCGCGGCACCTGCTGGCCAGCGTGCCACCATCGGCTTGGATCCGGGTTACCGCAATGGTGTGAAGTGCGCGGTAGTGGACAAAACCGGCAAGGTGCTCGATACCGCCATTGTCTACCCGCATCAGCCGCAGAACCAGTGGAGCCTAGCAGTTCAGACGCTATCGGCCCTGTGCGCCAAGCATTCTGTAGACCTTATGGCCATCGGCAACGGCACCGCCTCCCGTGAGACCGAGAAGCTTGCTCAGGAAATTGCGGACCTTATTAAGCAAGCTGGGGGTCAGCGACCCACTCCTGTGGTGGTTTCGGAGTCCGGCGCCTCGGTCTACTCAGCCTCGCCGCTTGCAGCGGAGGAATTCCCCGACATGGATGTCTCGCTGCGCGGTGCGGTTTCCATCGCTCGCCGCTTGCAGGATCCTTTGGCTGAGCTGGTCAAGATCGATCCCAAGGCTATTGGTGTGGGGCAGTACCAGCACGACGTTAACCAGACGGCGCTCGCTCGCACCCTTGATGGCGTCGTGGAAAGTGCGGTAAATGGTGTGGGCGTAGATCTCAATACCGCTTCCGTCCCGCTGCTTGAGCGCGTAGCGGGTGTCAATTCCACTATCGCCGCCAATATCGTTTCCTACCGCAATGAACACGGTTCTTTTTCTTCCCGCAAGGAACTGAAGAAGGTACCGCGTCTGGGGCCTAAGGCCTTTGAACAGTCTGCGGGCTTTCTCCGCATCAACGGCGGTACCGATCCGCTGGATTCCTCTGCCGTACACCCAGAGGCCTATCCTGTCGTCTCCCGCATCGCGGAGAAGACGGGCCTGGGGATTTCTGAACTTATTGGCAATACCCGCGTACTCAGCATGCTGGCGCCAGCAGACTTTGCAGACGAGACTTTCGGCATTCCTACGGTGACCGATATCATCGCCGAGCTGGATAAACCCGGACGCGACCCGCGCCCTGAGTTCAAGACCGCCACCTTTAAAGAAGGCGTACATAAAGTCTCCGATCTCACCCCGGGCATGATTCTCGAGGGCACGGTGACAAACGTGGCGGCATTTGGCGCCTTCGTGGATGTCGGAGTCCATCAGGATGGCCTCGTCCACGTTTCTGCCATGAGCCACAAGTTTGTCTCCGATCCGCACGAGGTCGTGCGCTCTGGCCAGGTGGTCAAGGTGAAGGTCATGGAGGTTGATGTGGAGCGCCAGCGCATCGGTCTCTCCCTCCGTTTGGATGATGAACCGGGGCAGCCGGCCCCTAAACGCCGCGGTGATTCCCCACGCGGTTCCGCCAAATCCGGAGCCAGGGGCGAAGGAAAGCGCTCTGGCCACAAATCTGGGCGCGGATCCCGGGACGGCTCGCGCGGCCGCACTGGCGGTCGAGGTGGCTCCGGTGGTGGTGGAGCCATGGCCGATGCCTTGAAGAAGGCAGGCTTCTAATCGTCGTGGACTAGCCTTTCTACCTGCTGCTTTTTGCTCCCATCGTTGCGGACGGTGGGAGCTTATACATTCCAGAGGGGAGAATTCCTCCACGACGTGGGGTCCAATGCGCGCCGAGATTGTTTCAAAATGGTAAGTTTGCCAAAACTAAATAAAAGACGCTTGGTGCCATTTTAATTACAAGGAGAGGGAAATGAGCAAAGCTGCTAAAGCCAGCCATGGCAGGGGAGTGTTGGGTTGGCACCGCGTATTGGACTGGCGTCCGCGCAGTGCATTGGCACGGTTGTTCATCGTGTTCTTCCTGGTTGCACCCATTATTATTGCCGGAACCATGATGTGGGCGATGTGGGACCCATCCAAATACATGCGCAAAATCGACCTAGCGGTGGTGAATGAAGACGCGGGCGTCAACAAGCAAGGCGTTGATACCAACTACGGCGTTCAGGTGGTAGAAGGGCTGCTGGATACCGATTACCTGAATTTCGCAGAGGTGAATAAGGATGAGGGGGATCAAGGGCTGATTAAAGGCAAATATCTCCTGGTGGTGACCATCCCTGAGGACTTTTCCAAAAAAGCGGTGTCCATCATCAGTGATAAGCCCGTCAAACCTGAAATTCACTTCGCTAGCAATGACTATTACGGAACTAACGGCTCCGTTATTTCTTCGAGCCTAATCCCGCAGGTGCAAACCAGCGTGGAAAATGCAATCTCGAAAAAATACGCTGACCAGGTAATAGAAGGGCTCAATAAGCTAAGTGATGGAATAGGCACTGCCGCCGATGGTGCTAGACGTCTTGATGAAGGTGCCGGGAAGCTACAAGAAGGTGGAGGTCGTGCGGTCGCCGGCATAGGTCAGCTGGGAGCCGGTGCAGGAAAGCTACATGATGGAACTGGTGCGCTGCTTGATGGCACAAACCGTCTCAATGAGGGAGTCGGGCGACTCGATGAAGGTGCCGCTCGCCTGGATGACGGTGCCACACAACTTGCTGAAGGTTCCGATAAGCTGCTTGCTGGCACCGGCCGTCTCGCCGACGGTGCCGGCCAGATCGATGGTGGAGTCAATCAGCTCACGGGAATGCTTATCCCAGTGCTCAAACAGGCCCAGGTCGTGGTTCCTGCCCTGTCGCAACTGGTAGAGGTGCTGCGTAACTTGGGTATGGGGCAGCAGGCTGAACAGCTCCACTCGCTCGTATCCAAACTTGATCCGGCCACGAGTGGCAACATGGTGGATAAACTAGAGCAACTTTCTAATGGTACCGGTCAGCTGTACTACAACCTTTCAGATCCTAATTCGGAGTATCTGGGCGGCATGAACAAACTCAATGGCGGAGCGCACCGTCTAGCTGATGGCACGAAGGAGCTACACAGCGGCGTTGGCGAACTTGGCACCGGCGCCGCTCAGCTGCACGATGGCGCGAGCCGCCTCCACGACGGGACTGGCACCCTGAAGACGGGAACAGACCGCTTGGCAGCCGGTGGTGCCGAGCTCAAGGGTGGTATGGATAAGCTAAAGGCCGGTTCTGGTGAGCTCTCACAGAAGCTGGCAGATGGTGCAGCCAAAGCGCCATCTATCTCCAAACCGGAAGACTCAGCTCAAAACATGGCCGTTCCCATTAACTTCACCGCGTCCAATGTGCACCCAGTCCAAACAGCAATAAGCTCCACGGACCCCACCCGCAAGGACGTCACCGGCGGTGCCTCTTTGCTCTTAGTGCTCGTCTTTGGCTTCCTCGTCATGCTGCTGGTGGCTATGGTGTTTCCCTATTACCTCGGCCGTAAAGGAACCCCAGTTGCGCATCCTGCGCGCGGAATATTGTCTGCGTTCATCACGCTGACCGTGCTCAACTTCATTGTCCTTGCCTTTATGGCGCTGATGTCAGCAACTTTGGGGTGGGCACCGGCTAGCTGGTCCATGATTCTCGGGGTAGTAGCAGCGATCGCAGCGGTGGGTGCGGCGACTTACCAGTTCTTCCACGTGACTTTTGGGCGAAAGATTGGTGGCATCTTTGCTGCGGGAATTTTCGCCCTCGGTGTGATGGTCTTTGGTGGTGTGTGGCCGGTGGCCGCGATTCCCCGCCCGTTGAGTTTGATGCATCCTTTCCACCCGATGACCTACGCCAAAGGCGCATTCACGCGTGCCACTGATGGGATTCATGATGCGACGTTCTGGACTGGAATGGCAGCGCTGCTCGGATTTACCCTGATCGCACTTTTCGCCTCATATGTGGTCTTCCGCGCGCGTCACTTGGGTACGGCGAAAATCCTGGATGAGCACCTAGTCCGCTTCCCGGCTGCTGCGGCGGCGTAGCTTGGGAGGGGGGGGAGAAAGTAGTGCTGGGGAGAAATTTGGTTCCTGCCGGTGGATGTGGAAAAATAGTGCACCGTTCTATGTAACGGGCACGAACCGGTTAGGCAGTACGCCGCTAGGGTCCTCTGTCCCAAACTGAAAAGGAATATTGGCATGTCCAACATTATTGACAAGGTCGATGCAGCACAGCTGCGCGACGATATCCCGTCCTTCCGCCCAGGCGATACCCTCGACGTTAACGTAAAGGTTATCGAGGGCAACAACGAGCGTGCACAGCTCTTCAAGGGCATCTGCATCCGTCGCCAGGGTTCCGGCATCCGTGAGACCTTCACTGTCCGTAAGGTCTCCTTCGGTATCGGCGTTGAGCGTACCTTCCCGGTTCACTCCCCGAACCTGGAGTCCATCAAGGTCTCCCGCCGTGGCCGCGTCCGCCGTGCGAAGCTCTACTACCTGCGCGATCTGCGCGGCAAGAAGGCTCGCATCAAGGAGCGTCGCTAGTACTAGCGCGCTGCGCGCCAGCTTCCTCCTGCACCCAACTGTGGATGCAGGAGGATTTTTCTATGCCCAATTTCGCTTAATTCACAGTTGGAAGCCCTGATCTAAACGGAAAGTTGTCTGTGAATCCTCCTGCCGCGAGGGGGATAAGGCCGGAATCCGGACATGGGGTTGCTAGGATCTAGCGCGTGAATAAAGACAGCATCTCGCAGGAACAGTCGCCAGAAGGCGAGGGGGCCCACCCAGTACAGGGCGACGCCACCCAGCAAGGCAAAGAGGCGACTAAGAAGAAAGAAATGCCGTGGCTGCTGGAAACCCTTCTGGTAGTGGCGACGGTTCTCGTGGTCGTCGGACTATTCCAGAACTTTATCGGCCGGCAGTATGTGATCCCATCGGGTTCGATGGAGCCGACTCTCCACGGCTGCGAGGGCTGCACAAATGACCGTATCTTTACGGAAAAGATCTCTTACTACGGCGACGGCGAGCCAGAACCAGGCGATGTCGTCGTATTCAAGGGCACCGAGGACTGGAATTCCAGCTACGTCTCACCGCGCTCGTCCAATCCGATCATTCATGGCGTGCAGGATGCGTTGAGCTTCGTATCCTTGGCACCGCCAGACGAAAATACTCTGGTCAAGCGTGTGGTTGCTACCGGCGGACAGACGGTGTCCTGCCAGGAGGGCGATCCTGCTGTCATGGTAGATGGCAAACCCATCGAGCAGGACTACGTGCAAGACCCACCAACGTATCCGGTAGATGAGTCGACCGGCTCGGAGGCCTGTGGTGGTCCGTACTTTGGTCCCGTCGAGGTCCCGGAGGACAATATCTGGGTGATGGGCGATAACCGTACTGCTTCGGCCGATTCGCGCTACCATATGACCGATAAGTTCCATGGCACGGTTCCAGTAGAAAACGTCCGCGGCAAGGTGAAATTCGTATTCTGGCCGTTTACCCGCATTGGTGGGGTCGATGACCCGGACATTCAGGAATAAGCCTTCCTCTCAACGCCTGCGCACCCGGGATTTTCTCATCCCCGTGGTGGCAGGCTTTGTCCTGCTAGTACTCCTGCAGGCGCTGGTGGGGCGGATGTATGTCATTCCTTCTGCTTCGATGGAACCGACCCTGCACGGGTGTGCCGGCTGCAAAAACGATCGCATTGCCGTGCAAAAAGTCAGCTATTACTTCACGGACCCCAAGCCCGGGGAGGTTGTGGTTTTTGAAGGGCCCGAGTCGTGGAATAACGAGTTTGAGGTCAATCGCTCGCACAATATTTTTGTGCGCGGCGCGCAAAATGCCTTGGCAGCCGTAGGGCTGCTTCCCAATGGGGAAAATATCCTGGTTAAGCGCGTCATTGCTACCGGCGGGCAGACGGTGAGCTGTCAGGCTGGCGACCCTGCGGTCATGGTGAACGGAAAGCCTATTGACCAATCCTTCGTCCTCGATCCGCCGGAGATTCCCGTAGACCCCAGCGTGGGCTCGCAGGAGTGCGGTGGCGAGTATTTTGGCCCGGTTACCGTCCCCGAGGGAAACCTTTGGGTGATGGGTGATAATCGCACCAACTCCCTCGATTCCCGTGCACACTTGGGCGACCACCTGCAGGGCACCGTGCCGGTAGACAACGTCCGCGGGCGCGTTGAGGCCGTCATTTTGCCGCTTTCGCGTTGGGGCGGGGTGGAGCACCCGGAAATTTCGCATGCGGCGGCTTAAACAGCGACGCACCTACGAGGTCGCATTGAGCAAGGCCGGTTTAGGCCCGGTGGCCGGCGTAGATGAGGCTGGGCGCGGTGCCTGCTGCGGACCGATTACCATCGCAGCCTGCGTCATGCCCGATCGGCCGATCAAGGAGTTGGCGCAGCTTACAGATTCAAAGAAGCTAACTCCCAAACAGCGTGAGAGGCTCTTTCCACTCATTAAGGACAAGGCTGTGGACTGGTCTGTAGTGCATATTGGTGCGGGGGACATCGATAAGCGCGGCATCCAGCACGCCAATATTTCCGGCATGCGCAGGGCGGTTGCGCGCCTGGAAGCGCGTCCGGGCTATGTGCTTACCGACGCCCTCTTTATCCCCGGCCTTACCCAACCCCACCTGCCCATTATCGGCGGCGATGCGGCCGCACGGTGCATTGCCGCGGCGAGTGTATTGGCCAAAGTCAGCCGCGATCACCTGATGCACGAGCTGGATGCGCGGTACCCCGGCTACGGGTTGGCCAGCCATAAGGGGTATGGGACCAAGGCACACGAGGCCGCAATTGCGGCGCTTGGAGCGTGCCCGGAGCACCGGATCAGCTATGAGAATGTCCGCCGCGCACATGCGGAGTTTGCCGCGCGTGCCTAGCTAAAATCTAGCCTTTCTCGCGCTAAGCTAAAGCGAGCTAACCCACAACCTGGAGGTCCACCGTGAGTGCAGAGGAACTCGATAACTACGAGGCTGAGGTAGAGCTGTCCCTCTACCGCGAGTACCGGGACGTTGTCAGCCAGTTTTCCTATGTCGTTGAAACTGAGCGGCGCTTTTATCTGGCTAATGCGGTAGAGCTCATTCCGCATACCTCTGGGCCCGATGTGTACTACGAGGTGCGCATGTCTGATGCTTGGGTATGGGATATGTACCGCTCTGCGCGCTTTGTGCGCTACGTCCGCGTTATCACCTACAAGGACGTCAACATCGAGGAGCTGGATAAGCCGGAATTCATGATGCCGGAATAAGTTTGTCAAGCCGGCGCACGCGGCGCCGCGCCCTAGCTGTGGATAACAGAGGTGCAGAGCCTGGTTATCCACAGCTAGGGCCTTTTTGCTATTGCGTCCCTTGTGTAAGCCTTGCCAGCTGCGGTGTTCTGTGCTGGCCAATGAATTTCCCAACGCACAAGGAAACCACAATGCACTTTAATTCAGAACACCGCTTGGCCACGAAGAAGCCTCGCCATAACCAAGTCTTAGGCAAAAGGGGAGAGGCCTTCGCAGCGCGCTATCTGCGCGAGCGCGGGGCGGAAATCATCGCTGCCAACGTCTCTTATCGAGTGGGAGAGATCGACCTCATCGCCCGGGAACCTAACGGAACTATTGTCTTTGTTGAGGTTAAGACCCGCGCCAATTCCAACTACGGGGTAGCTGAGGCCGTAACCCCGCAGAAGCTCGCGCGCCTGCGCAAAGCCGCGGCGCAGTGGCTCGACGGAAGGCCACTGTCTGAGGTGCGATTCGACGTTATTGCCTTGGTCGCGCAGGGACAAGGATTCGTGCTGGAACACTTCAAGGGGGTCGAAGATGGCTCTAGGTAATTGTTTGACCATGTCCCTCAACGGAGTCTTAGCCCAGTTGGTTGACGTGGAAGCGAACGTCGGTCACGGACTGCCGGGAATTCACGTTGTAGGCCAGACGGATACCGCAATCTCCGAATCCCGGGACCGAATCAAGACCGCAGCCTTTAATTCCCATCTGCCCTGGCCCAAGACCAAAGTGGTTGTTTCCATGTCCCCGGCTTCGCTTCCCAAATCCGGGTCCCACTTTGACCTACCCATAGCGCTGGCAATCCTCGCGGCACAGGCGGAGGCCGACTTTCCGTCTTATGGCAGCACTCCCTCGCCCGCCCAACGCCTCCAGCGCACCTTGGTCCTAGGTGAGCTCGGACTCGACGGCTCCGTTCGGCCTGTAGCAGGTATTATCCCCGCTCTTCTGGCCGCACGGGAACAAGGAATCACAACTCTCCTTGTTCCGCCTGGCAATGCCGCCGAGGCGACTTTGGTGCCGGACATGGACGTACTGGTTGCTTCGTCGTTGAAGGAGGCTTTCGGCTGGGCCTGCGGTAATCGTGGGCTGCCGCAAGCTGGAAGTTTTTCGGGTTCCCTCAACCCCACGCCAGCGGCGGCATCGCGCCTCGACTTTAGCGATATTGCTGGTCAATCCAATGCGAAATGGGCTGCCGAGGTTGCGGCCGCCGGCGGCCACCACCTGATGATGATTGGGCCGCCTGGGTCAGGAAAATCCATGATCGCCTCGCGTCTGCCCACCATTCTGCCTACCCTTACCCCGGACCAGCAGGTCGAAACCACTGCAATTCATTCGCTGACCGGGACCCCAGGTGAGGTTATCGAGCGCGCCCCGTTCATCGCCCCGCATGCCTCGGTTACTCGGGCGGCATTACTTGGTGGCGGTTCCGGACATCCGCGCCCTGGTGCGGTGAGCTTGGCTCACAATGGTGTGCTCTTTCTCGACGAGGCCAGTGAGGTAGCCGCGCCGGTACTCGATGGTTTGCGTGCCCCGCTGGAGGAAGGACACGTGCGGTTGGCGCGCTCGCGCCGCGAGGTAACTTATCCTGCTCGCTTCCAATTGGTCATGGCGGCAAACCCGTGTAGGTGTGCGGCCGAAGACCCGTCCAAGTGCAGGTGCAATCCGCACGAGCGCATGAACTATCTATCCAACCTCTCCGGTCCGCTACGAGACCGTCTGGATATGGTGGTCACGCTAACGGGTCAGGCGGCAACGATTAACGCGGAGGGAGAAGAGGAATCCGCAGTTATCGCCGAGCGCGTCGCCGCGGCCCGTGAACGCGCCGCCGCGCGCTGGTGGGCGGATGGCATCACTGCGCGAACCAATGGCGAAGTCCCTTCGTCCTATTTGCGCCGAAAGAGACCGGCCGCCGAAGCCGCGATGGTCATGCTGTCCGCTTATTTGGCAGATGGCGAAATATCCCAGCGCGGAGTGGACCGCGTATTGAAGCTCTCCTGGACCCTGGCGGATCTAGCAGGAAAGGCGCAGCCGGATCTGGACGAAGTGGGGCGCGCGCTCGATCTACGCGGCTCAATTAATGTAGGGAGGCTCGCAGCATGAGCGAACTTGACCTCTCTACTCCTTATGCCACCTGGGTATACCTCAACCGAGTGGTGGAAGGTCCTTCTGCGGCGTTGCAGGCCTTGCTTACGCAGTACCCAGCTGAGGAAATCGCCCACGGAATCTTTCACCGTGCTGACTGGATAGGCCCGCTTTTGGCGCGCACGGCCTCTCGCTATGACTGGTTGCGGCAAGCCGAAGATATGGCGGCAGCCGAAAGGGTCGGGGCTCGGCTCATTACGGCAGAAAGCCCTGAGTGGCCTACAGAGGAGTTTGACTCTGCATTCGGCTTCTATCAGCACAGCGGGGAGGCCCCAGCTACTTTTGATGACCAAGCATTGCCGCCGCATAGCCTATGGGTGCGCGGTGCGCCATTGCAGGCAGAGGTTGCTCAAGCTGTAGCTATCGTCGGTACTCGTGCCATTTCTCGCTATGGCTGGCAGGCCACCCACAACGTCGTGTCCGGATTGGTTCAGCATGAATGGACTCCAATATCCGGCGGCGCGCTGGGAGTGGATACCGTCGCGCACGAAACCGCCCTGCACAACAACGGGCGCACGGTAGCCATAGCAGCGTGTGGCATCGATAGGGACTACCCAGCCCGCAATGCCAACTTATTCGCCAAGATTGCGGACAACGGTTGCATCATCTCTGAATTCGCGCCGGAAACCGCGCCGAAGCGCCACCGGTTCCTAACGCGGAATCGCTTAGTGGCAGCGCTGAGCCACGGCACAGTAGTTATGGAGGCCGCGTTTCGATCTGGTGCATTAAACACCCTTAACTGGGCAGAGGCGCTTGGGCGCGTTGCGATGGCGGTGCCGGGACCAATAACTACTAGCGGTTCGTTGGGCTGCCACCAGCGCATTCAAGAAGGCCGAGCACAGTTGGTTACCAGTGCCGATGAAATTCGCGCTTTAGTAAGTCGCGCCGGGGAAGTGGACCCAGGCGCACAGTACGAAATCAATTTTGCGGCAACCATGACCCAACGCCTCTCCCGCAATGAGTTGCGCGTCTTTGACGCGACGCCACCGCTAGGGCAGGAGAAAGCAACGGCAGAAGACATTGCCCGCGAAGCGGGATTCCGTTTACCGCTGACAGTTCACTTACTACTGGCACTGGAAAAGATGTGCGTTGTCGTCCGGCATGGCAATACCTGGGCGCGCCGGGAAACGGAATAAATGACACCTGCGTATGGCGAGTACACTGCTGTGGCATGAGTGAAGATGGTAAGTCCGCGAAGGCTCCGAAAGTTGAGGGGCAGATGGCTGAGGCCATTGAGGACTTCGCGGATTTCCAACTACATGTCAAAGGCCGCGCAGAAGCGACGGTGCGCGGGTATCGCTCCGACTTGCGCGACCTTGCACGCAGTGTGCCTACCTTCGCGGAGTTTGACCTCAACAGCCTGCGCCAATGGTTGGCAGAAGCTGTTACGGAAGGAAAGTCGCGTTCCACCCTGGCACGGCGCACCGCGGCAGCGAAGGGTTTTTCTACTTGGGCAGTGCGCGAAGGGCACCTGAAGCGAGACGTTGCTGCCCGCCTAGTTACGCCCAAAGTGGGGCGTCACCTTCCCACGGTTCTCGCTCCTGAGCAGGCCGGCGAGCTTATGGGCAATGCGGTCTCTGCAGATGAAGTCCACTTCCTTCGCGATAGCGCCATCTTGGAGTTGCTCTATGCCTCCGGTATGCGCGTGGCGGAGTTGGTCCGGCTAGATCTAGGGGATATTGATTTTCAACGTGGTACCTTGCACGTCACCGGTAAGGGTAATAAGCAGCGTGTAGTGCCTTTCGGGCACGCAGCGGAAGACGCCTTAAAGCAGTGGATTGACAAAGGCCGTGGAGAAATCGCTGCGGCCGATAATGAAGCGGTTTTTGTTGGCAGCAGGGGAGGGCGCATCGATCAACGCCAGGTGCGCCGCATTGTAGAAAAGGCCGCCAAAGTCACTGGTACACAGGGGCTTACCCCGCACGGGGTGCGCCACTCTGCCGCAACCCACCTTTTGGAAGGCGGGGCAGATTTGCGCGTAGTGCAAGAACTACTGGGGCACTCCTCGCTTAATACCACGCAGATTTATACCCACGTGTCCGCGCAGCGCTTGCAGCGCGTATACGACCAAGCCCATCCCCGAGCCTAAAGCGGTTTGAGGCGAATTACCGGCATATCCAGCAGGGTTAAAGGATCGATGTAGGTATCTTTGGCAATGAGTGCGCCCCAGTGCAGTCCGGGATAGCCATCGACGGGATTGCCTAAACGGCCTATCACTTGGCCCTCGCGGACTTCTTGGCCCTGCTTTACGGAGCCGTGCACTGGCTGATACGTCGTTCTCACTCCATCCGCGTGGTCAATGGAGACAACTGGTTTGCCAGCAACCGTGCCCACAAAGGCGACTTCGCCGTCTTCGGCGGCTACCACCGGTGAGCCCACCGATAGGGCCATGTCGACGCCGCGGTGGCCAGGGCTCCACTTCTGTTCTGGGGCATCGAATCCACGCAGCACCCGCGCCGGGCTAGGTTTGCCGGAAGCAGGGTCGACATAGGCCGTGGCCGGTGGGCAACACAAAATAAGAAGCGAAAGAAGGGTGAGGAAAGCGGCGGGGAGGAAGGCGGGGCGTCGGCAAGCGGGAAATGTGGAGGGGGAATGAAACTGATTCATGGGCACAGTGTCCGCCGGAGGCAAGCGGCTGGGAAGTGAGTTCTCCTTTAGTTGTGGACAACTTGGGTTGCATGATGTGGTTGAGCTGGTTGTGACGATTGAGGCAAAGTGGCTGCGGCGAAGATGTGGATAAGCTGACTTCGGTTTGGAAAAACCAGCGTAAGGGGATTATTCTTTGTGGCAGCAGTGTGTCCACCTCGTGGAGGCATTGACTACGCGCGGCGAAGTTGTCGCTTCCTGCTGGAAGGAAGAGACAGCCTGACGGTTGACGTGGTCCTTGGAAACAAGGTGTCAGCGGGGCCTTCGTTGCTAGGGTGCGGAATAAAACACCGCACAATTGGAAAACCGAAAGACAAGATAAAAGAAAGCGAGCGAATCATGGCAGTTGTAACCATGCGCGAGCTCCTCGACGCTGGTGTGCACTTTGGCCACCAGACCCGTCGCTGGAATCCGAAGATGCGTCGTTTCATCTTCACCGACCGTAACGGCATCTACATCATCGACCTGCAGCAGACGCTGACCTACATTGACGAGGCTTACGAGTTCGTCAAGGAAACCGTTGCACACGGTGGCACCATCCTGTTCGTTGGTACCAAGAAGCAGGCTCAGGAAGCAGTTGCTGAGGAAGCAACCCGCGTCGGTATGCCTTACGTCAACCACCGCTGGTTGGGCGGCATGCTCACCAACTTCCAGACCGTTTCCAAGCGTCTGAAGCGCATGAAGGAGCTTCAGGCAATGGACGAGCGTGAGGACGGCTACAAGGGCCGCACCAAGAAGGAAGTTCTCATGCTCAACCGTGAGCGCGCCAAGCTCGAGCGCGTTCTGGGTGGCATCTCCGATATGGCCAAGACCCCGTCCGCACTGTGGATTGTTGACACCAACAAGGAGCACATCGCGGTCAAGGAAGCTCACAAGCTGAACATCCCAGTTGTTGCCATCCTGGACACCAACTGCGACCCGGACGACGTTGACTTCCCGATCCCGGGCAACGACGACGCCATCCGCTCCACCAAGCTGCTCTCCGGCATCGTTGCCTCCGCTGTTGAGGAAGGCAAGAAGGCTCGTGAGGAGCGTCAGCTGGCTGCAGCTAAGGAAGCTGCCGGCGACTCCGCTGAGAAGGAAAAGCGTGACGCTGAGGCAGCTGCCGCAGCTTCCGACCCGGCTTCTGCGGAAAAGTCTGAGGAAGCATCCGCAGACAAGGCCGAGAAGTAGTCTTAACTTCTCGCTAGGAATTTTCCTCACCTGCGTTTAACTGAATACCCCACGCACTTTTGGTGTGGGGCAGCAAGGGAGTAATTCCTACCCAAGGCTGTTTACCAACCCCCGCCACCGTGCTTTAACGGCGGCGGGGGTTGGTTTTATCTATGCTGGGGGCTGCTGAAACCAGCTCCACTTTCATGCATAGGTGGGAAAGGGGTGGTTCTGCCACCCTAAAGCGGCGCGATTTCACCGCGTCGACTACGCTGTTTGAACGAACACTGTTTGATTTTCAAGGAGGATCGCCCCAACTATGGCGAACTACACTGCTGCAGACGTCAAGGCACTGCGCGAAGCTACCGGCTCCGGCATGCTCGATTGCAAGAAGGCTTTGGAAGAGTCCAACGGCGACTACGACAAGGCCGTTGAGTACCTGCGCATCAAGGGCGCTAAGAACGTCTCCAAGCGCGCTGACCGTGAGGCTACCGAGGGCCTCATCGCCGTTTCCGGCAACACCATGGTCGAGATCAACTGTGAGACCGACTTCGTTGCTAAGAACGAGGCTTTCAAGACCTTCGCAGCCAAGATTGCTGACGCTGCTGCTGAGGCCAAGGCAAACTCCGCTGACGAGCTCAACAACATTGAGATCGACGGCAAGAAGGTCTCCGAGGTCGTGGACGAGGAGTCCGCAAAGACCGGTGAGAAGCTGCAGGCACGCCGTGCAGTTACCGTAGAGGGCGACAACGTTGCCGTCTACCTGCACCAGCGTTCCGCTGACCTGCCGCCGGCAGTGGGCGTTCTGGTTTCCTACGAGGGCAGCGAGGAAGGCGCTCACGCCGCAGCACTGCAGATTGCTGCAATGAACGCTGAGTACCTCACCCGCGAGGACGTTCCTGCAGAGATCGTTGAGAAGGAGCGCGAGATCGCTGAGGCCACCACTCGTGAGGAGGGCAAGCCAGAGGCAGCCCTGCCGAAGATCGTGGAAGGCCGCCTGAACGGCTTCTTCAAGTCCATCGTTCTGCTGGAGCAGGCTTCCCTGTCTGATAACAAGAAGACCGTAAAGCA
Source organism: Corynebacterium sp. ACRPE (assembly GCF_022347435.1). Classification (NCBI taxonomy): domain Bacteria; kingdom Bacillati; phylum Actinomycetota; class Actinomycetes; order Mycobacteriales; family Corynebacteriaceae; genus Corynebacterium; species Corynebacterium sp. ACRPE. The sequence goes on from NZ_JAKRNA010000020.1 coordinate 24,365, forward strand.
GGTTGCTGAAGAAGCTGGCACCACCATCACCGGCTTCGTTCGCTACGAGGTTGGCGCTTAAGCCCACCGCGCTTTAACAACTAGCCCACGAAGGACTATCCTTCGTGGGCTTTGTTGTGCGCTCACCGTGACGATTAGTGCGGCTTGACTGTCCCTAGGTGGGCCCGGCACGTAGCAATTGCCTAGTGACCTGCACCGGCAGGCGGTGTGAGGATGCGAAGGATATATGGGTAAGATAGGGCGGAGATTGAAACTGCCCCGCGTTAAGGAGACGAAGTAGGCGTGACTGCTGCAGATATTAAGCGAACCGGATACAAGCGAGTAATGCTGAAGCTGGGCGGTGAGATGTTCGGCGGCGGCAAGGTCGGTATCGACCCAGACGTGGTTGAAAACGTAGCCCGCCAAATCGCCGAGGTTTCCCGCCAAGGAATCGAGATTGCAGTGGTTATCGGCGGCGGAAACTTCTTCCGTGGCGCGGAGCTTTCCCAGCGCGGCATGGATCGTGCTCGCTCGGACTACATGGGCATGCTGGGCACGGTAATGAATTCCCTTGCATTGCAGGACTTCCTCAAGCAGCAGGGCGTCGACTGCCGCGTGCAGACCTCCATCAACATGGCGCAGATTGCCGAGCCGTACCTGCCGCTGCGCGCTGACCGCCACCTGGAAAAGGGCCGCGTGGTTATCTTTGGCGCCGGCATGGGCATGCCGTACTTCTCCACGGATACCACTGCCGCGCAGCGCGCCCTGGAAATTGGCGCCGAGGTTCTTTTCTTGGCCAAGGCAGTCGACGGAGTCTACTCCGATGACCCACGCACCAACCCGGATGCAGAACTGTACTCTGAAATCACTCCGCGTGAGGTCATTGAAAAGGGCCTCAAGGTTGCAGATGCCACGGCCTTTAGCCTGTGCATGGACAATGATATGCCGATTTTGGTCTTTAACCTGCTGGAGGAGGGCAATATCGCCCGCGCCGCAGGCGGCGAAGTTATCGGCACGCTGGTGCAGTCCTAATACTGTAAGGGCCGCGAACCTGCTACCTTTTTATACAGCCACCCCTATTCGTTTAAGGATGATTTAACCTCATGATCGATGAGATTCAGCTCGAAGCAGAAGAGCACATGACCGCTTCCGTCGAGCACACCCGCGAGCAGCTGGTGACCATTCGTACCGGCCGCGCGAACCCCACCATGTTCAACGGCTTGGTAGCCGAATACTACGGTGTACCTACCCCGATTACCCAGATGGCTACCATTTCCGTGCCGGAGCCGCGCATGCTGCTCATCAAGCCTTATGAGCAGTCCATGATTCATGAGATTGAAAACTCCATCCGTAACTCGGATTTGGGCGTGAATCCCACCAACGATGGTCAGGTTTTGCGCGTGACCGTTCCGCAGCTGACGGAGGAGCGCCGTAAGGAAATGGTGAAGCTGGCCAAGAGCAAGGGCGAGGACGGCAAGATTGCTATCCGTAATATCCGCCGCAAGGCCATGGAGCAGTTGAAGAAGCTGCAGAAGGACGGCGACGCCGGCGAGGACGAGGTCATCGCTGCGGAAAAGGAAATGGAAAAGATTACTTCCGGCTACATCGAGCAGGTGGACAAGCTGGTAGAAAATAAGGAAAACGAGCTGATGGAGGTCTAAGACCTCCCGTCATTGCCGCCGTGCCTGTCCCCGGCCGGCGGCGCTTTTTCTGTTCCGCGGTCTCCAGCTTCGAAGTTCGGGGTAGGGGCGAAGGCGCCGAAGAAGTCAACAGGGGCGCGAAAAGATGCAGCGAAAGGAGCCGGTCACGGTGAGTGACGCCATTAACCGCCGATTGCCACAGCCGAAGAATGGTGCAGGCCGCGATTTGCCGGCCGCTATCGGCGTTGGCGTAGGCCTTGGCGCACTTGTCGTGCTCGCCGTATGGGCCGGCCCGCTCGCGTGGTACGCGGTCGTCGCCCTTGCAGCTGGCGTTGCTATGTGGGAGGTGCTCAGCCGCCTGCGGGAGCATTCCTACTATATTCCGCGCACATTGCTCATTATTTTGGGCCAAGCCATGGTGTGGGTCTCGTGGCCACTGGGCGCGCCCGGGCTTGTGGCGGTCTATGTCACCGCTGTGCTGGCGCTTATGTTCGGCCGGCTTTTCCATAACGGTCGCCATCGCCCGCCAATTAACTACCTGCGCGATATGTCCGTCGGCATTTTTGTCCTGACGTGGATTCCGCTTTTTGCCACTTTCGCAGCCATGCTATCGCTGGTATCGACTCCGTTTGCCAGTGGTGCCGCTTCCATCGTGGTCTTCATGTTGTGCGTGGTAGCCTCCGATACTGGTGGCTATATCGCTGGCGTGATGTTTGGCTCGCACCCAATGGCCCCTGCAGTAAGCCCCAAGAAATCGTGGGAGGGCTTTGCCGGGTCCATCCTCTTTGGCGTGGTCACCGGAGCGCTTAGCGTGAAGTTCCTGCTCCATCACGATGCCTGGGTGGGTGGCCTGATGGGGCTTGGCCTTGTCATTTGCGCCACCTTGGGCGACTTGGTGGAATCACAGTTCAAGCGTGAGCTCGGAATCAAGGATATGTCGGCCTTGCTGCCAGGTCATGGCGGACTGATGGACCGTCTGGATGGCATGCTGCCTTCCGCCATGGTTACCTGGGTGGCCATTAGCTTCCTGGCAACGTTTACACCATAGGAGCAGCGGGTACGCGAAAGCCGCCTCTCCCCAATAGTCCGTCCTAAGAATGCAGGACAGGGGGAGAGGCGGCTTTTTGAGACTTATACCTGCTTAGCCTGCTTGCGAAGTTGGCGGCGCAACTCAAACATGCGCCAGCCACCGACTAGCGCCATGATGAGCGCTCCGCCAATGGCGAAGATGAGGAAAGCAATTCCGGCAGGGAACTCACCGGACCAGCCCAGGAAGTTCATGGGAACCTCGTGCTGGTTTTGCATGATGAAAACAATGAGAACAATCAGCAGCAGGAAACCTACGATGAGCGCGATCCACGTGCTGGCTGCGAAAGATCCCTTGGCTTTGCCGGAAGGCTGGGTGGAGTGAGAAGTAGAGTCAGAGACCGTCGGCTCTAGGCTAGGACCGGTTTCCCGTGCAGAAGTGTTTATCTCCGTCGAGGAGAGGTCTGCGTCGGAAGAAGAAAAGTCATCTGCGGGGTAATTCGGATTTGTCATGCATCCATTATTTCTTTAAACCTGTCGATTATGCCACTTGGCACGGCTTTCAATTGGAAAAACCCACGCAGACCGTGGAAAGATGGGCAACATTATGGCTCAACCAGTGAAACTTAACTTCTCCGCCCCGCGCCGCGGACTTCCCCCTAAGCACTTCGCGGACCTGACCGAAAGCGAGCGCATTGATAAGCTCGCAGAAATTGGCCTGCCTAAATTCCGTGCAAAGCAGCTGGCTAAGCACTATTACGAGCACTATACCGACAATGTGGAGGATATGACCGATATCCCCGCCGGCAAGCGCGAAGCAGTCAAGGAAGCTTTCTTCCCTGAGCTCATGCAGCCTATCCGGACTACTTCCACGGATGACGGCGAGACCACTAAGTCTCTGTGGCGTTTGCATGATGGCACGCTGCTGGAGTCGGTTCTGATGCGCTACCCAGGACGCGCCACGTTGTGTATTTCTTCCCAGGCCGGCTGCGGTATGGCCTGCCCGTTCTGTGCTACCGGCCAGGGCGGTCTGGACCGCAACTTGTCTACGGGCGAGATCGTTGAGCAGTTCCGCCATGCTGCAGCCGCAATGGCAGCAGAAGGCGGCCGCCTGTCCAACGTGGTCTTTATGGGCATGGGTGAGCCACTGGCCAACTACAAGCGCGTGGTGCAGGCCGTGCGTCAGATTACCGGCCAGGAAGGTGCCGGCTTTGGTCTTTCCCAGCGCAACGTGACCGTGTCTACCGTGGGCTTGGCTCCGGCAATCCGTAAGCTGGCGGACGAGGATTTGGCCTGCACGCTCGCCGTTTCCTTGCACACTCCGGATGATGAGCTGCGCGATGGCCTCGTGCCGGTCAATAATCGTTGGTCCGTCGATGAGGTGCTCGATGCTGCGCGCTATTACGCGGATAAGTCTGCTCGCCGCGTGTCCATTGAGTATGCCCTGATTCGCGATAAGAATGACCAGGATTTCCGCGCGGATATGCTGGGCCGCAAGCTGCATCAGAAGCTGGGCTCCAAGGTTCACGTCAATGTCATTCCGCTGAACCCCACGCCGGGCTCGGAGTGGGATGCAGCCCCACAAGACCGCCAGGACGAGTTCGTGCGCCGCGTGCAGGCCCAGGGCGTTCCTTGCACGGTGCGCGATACCAAGGGCGATGAGATTGCGGCAGCGTGTGGTCAGCTCGCAGCGGATGAACGGGAAGATAAGTCCGCCTAACTGATAACATTGGCGGATATGATTATTCCGAATTATCCGCCGCTTGCAGATGACCCCACCGCGCAGGCCTTTGCCGTGCGCGGTCTGAATAAATCTTTCGCTGGACGCCCCGCGGTGTCGAATTTGAGCCTCGACATCCCGCGGGGCTCTATTTATGGCATCGTTGGCCCGAACGGCGCTGGCAAGACCACCATGCTGACCATGGCGTGTGGCCTGCTGCGCCCCGATAGCGGTGAGGCGTTCATCGCCGGGCACAATACGTGGCAGGAACCGATTGCGGCCAAGGCGGCCATGGGCCTGCTCATTGATGGTGCTCCCGTCTTTGACCGCTTGTCAGGCCCAGAGTACCTGTATTATCTAGGCGCATTGCGCAGCATGAACCAAGCCGAGGTGGAGCACCGCAGTGCACAGCTGCTGGATGCCTTGCAGCTTGCCGACGCCGCCGATAAACCCATCGCGGACTATTCCGCAGGCATGACTAAGAAGATCCTTTTGGCAGGTGCGCTTTTGCATAATCCGGAAGTCGTGATCCTCGACGAGCCTTTGGAAGCGGTGGACCCGGTCTCTGGCCAGCTCATTCAGGAGCTCTTGCGCGCCTATGCCGCCCGCGGTGGCACCGTAATCCTGTCTTCACACGTCATGCAATTGGTGGAGGGCTTGTGTGATCATGTGGCCATTATCGCGGGAGGACAGGTGCTATCTGCTGGCCATGTGGAGGAGGTGCGCCAAGGGGGTAGCCTGACGGATGCCTTCATTCACTTTGCCGGTGGGCGTGACTTTGATGCGGGCTCTTTCGATTGGCTGCGCCGTGAAGGCGGCGAGCCGCAGCGCGGGGAAGGGGAGGCGTAAGCTCAATGACTTCGACGCTCCTCAAGCTGCACCGCACACTGTGGGCGCGCAATCTCAAGGCGAATGCCGCGGCGATCATGATCCCTATCTGTCTACTGCTCTACGGACTCATCGGCCTTGCGTCGCTAGGAGCTCTTGCTGCGGCAGATATCTCCATTGGAACTGGGAACGTGCAAGCCCTTACCGTGGCCCCTGCTGTAGGCACGCTTGCCTTTATCGTTATCACCCTCATCATGCCCAGCGGGGAGAATCAGCTTTCTGCCCGTGAGCTCTCCGCGTTGCCGGTGCGGTTAAAAGACATCACACCGGCACTAGCTATTGCCTCAGTACTTAATCTGCGAGCACCTGTATCTGTCCTTCTCTCCATCGCCTATGCGGTGGCGGGAAGTGTGATCTTGGCGGCCAATGGTAAGGCATTGTTTATCCTGCCCTTCTGCCTGGGCATGCTCTTTGCCTTAGTTCTGACGCTGGTTCTAGTGGACCTCGCGGTCTACGCCGGGGCTACTGTCGCGGAGCTAAGCTCGACCACCCTCAAAGTTTTGGGTGTGCTGGCGGTGTTCTTGCTCATCTTTGGTTCGAATCGGCTTGCATCCCTTGCTGGCTCTGATTTCCCATTGGGAACTGTGGGAGAGGGTCTGGCGTGGACGCCCGTAGGTGCACCGGTGGGCTGGGCGCTCGCGCTCGCCCAAGGCGAACCAGTAGTAGCCTTATTGCAGTTTCTCATCGCCGCGGCGTCGCTGGGCGCAGCCATCTGGGCGTGGCACCGGTTGTTGCGCTTGCAATTCGAGCGCCGCACACTCTTGTCTCCGAAGCACCAACGCCGCGAAAAGCCCAAAGGGATAAGCCGCTTTTCCTTGGGCTCCTTTTCCTATCGCGGTCCAGCTGCCATGGAATTTACCCGCTCGCTGCGCTACATCTTCCGCGACTCCCGCCTTATCGGCACCATCATCATGCAGCCAATTTTGGCAATCGTTTTTATAATTCAGGGCTTTACCACTGATTCCGTCATGCCGTCTATAGGAGTGCTATTTCTGGGACTCTTCGGCGGAATTGTAGCCACCAATGACTTCGGTTACGACGGTCCAAGCCTGTGGGTAAAGATGGCGGCCCCAGTTCGTCCGCGCACGTTTCTCTACGCGCGGCACTGGGCGCACTTGGCGCCCACAGCCATAACCTTCGTCCTCTCGGCGGCGGTGCTTTTCGCGGTGAGCGCCGACAAAGCGCTCACCGGGTGCTTGATGGTGGTCGCACTGGGAATTTTCATTTCTTCTGCAGGATTGTCATTGCTGCTATCCACCTTTAATCCCTTTGCCACCGCGCGGCCCGGTGGCAGTATGTGGGCAGATAAATCCGGCTACTCGGCCAGTGCCTTCTTAAGCGCCATTTTGAATTTGTTTATTGGCTGGACGCCGATTATCCCTGGCGTCATTCCAATGGCCATCGGCTACGGCTCGAATATGGTACTGGTTGCGCTGGGTTTCATCCTCGTCATTGCGGTTCCAGTTGCGTGTTATATCGTTGCCCTCCGGGTAAGCGGCAAACGCGTGGACAACTCCCTGCCTGAGATTTACGCCAAGGTGGGGCACTGGGTGTCTTAACCCTCTGGTCCCCGCGACTGTGGCTCCATCGCGGCTCTCCGGGGGTGGGTCCGTGGGGCTGGGAGCGGGGCCTAAACGACAGAATGAGTCGGCAAGTACGGGGCGTCGTCAAGCGCCAAGCGGAGGCATAAAAGAAACCGCCGGCCTTCGCGCGGAAGGGCGGCGGTAGCTAAAGCGTACTAAAGCTTAGAGCGTGTGCTTGCCGGAGGTAACCGGGGTGGCGTTGTTGGTGCCTGGCTCAACGCGCAGGTGAGAAACGCGGGAAGGCTCAATGTTGAGCGCGCGCAGCTGGGAATCGGTCAGCTCAGCGTATGCGCCGGTGTTGGTCTTCTGGTCGTAGACCCAGTCCGGCTCCTGGTGGCCCACCGGCTGGTTGCGGGCGGTCACGGTGCGCACCTGGTGCAACTTAGGCTGGAAAGCGTGGATGAGCAGGCCAACAGCGAGCAAGATAGCCAAGGCAATGAGCCAGATGGTCTCAACGTGGCCCTTGTGGTTACCAAAGTTGTAGGCAAGCAGGAACAGGACAGAGATCCAACCGGCGATCTGTACGCCAGAGCGGCTGATGCGGGACCAACCGAATCCTGCGGATGGAACGTCCTCAGTAGATACACCGTCAAATACCTGCGGTACCGGCTTGTGGGAAGACACTTGCTCTCCTTCGCTTCTGCGTGTGTCCGTCTGTGCGATGGGCATGCGGGCACACCAATGCCATTTGTCTGCTACACATTCTAAAACATCGCACCTGAGATGGCGATTAAACACCCCCGTCGCAGTGCGGCGTACCTGCCGCGCCCGCGCAATGGTGGTGGGCGCTAGGGTGGAGGCGTGACTACTCAGCGAATACTCATTCTTGGTTCCACCGGTTCAATCGGCACGCAGGCTCTGGAAGTCATTGCGGATAATCCCGATAAATTCGACGTCGTGGGAATCGCTGCGGGTGGCTCCAACCCGCAGCTCATCATCGAACAAGCCCGTAGCCTCAACCTTTCGTTTGACCACGTTGCCGTGGCCAACGAGGAGGCCGCGGCCGAGGTGTCGGCCGCTCTAGGCGGTTCGGTTTTGAGTGGCGCCGACGCTGCAGAGCACCTAGTGCGCTCGGCCCCGGCCGATACGGTACTCAATGCCTTGGTGGGTTCTTTGGGGCTCAAGGCCACCGTGGCCACCCTGGAGATGGGCGAGTATTTAGCCTTAGCCAATAAGGAATCCCTCGTCGCGGGCGGCACGCTGGTTACGCAAAAGGCGCGCCCTGGCCAGATTATCCCTGTGGACTCGGAACATTCCGCCATGGCGCAGTGCCTGCGTGCCGGCGAGGAAGGGGAGCTGGATAAGCTCGTCCTTACCGCCTCAGGCGGCCCCTTCCGCGGTTGGTCGCGCGAAGAAATGTGGGACGTGACCCCTGAGCAGGCAGCGCAGCACCCTACGTGGTCGATGGGGCAGATGAATACCCTCAACTCCGCCACCCTCATTAACAAGGGCCTAGAGCTGATTGAAGCCACCCTGCTCTTTGACATCGCACCTGAGCGCATCGACGTCACCGTGCACCCGCAGTCCATCATTCACTCCATGGCCACCTTCAAGGATGGCTGCACCATCGCCCAGGTCTCACCGCCATCAATGAAGCTGCCTATTTCGTTGGCGTTGAATTGGCCGCACCGCGTCCCAGGAGCCCAGCCGTCCTTGGATTTTGCGCAGGCACACGATTGGCGTTTTGAGCCGCTTGACGATGCCGCCTTTCCCGCCGTCAACCTCGCCCGCCGGGCCGCGGCCGAGGGAACAGGGGTCATCTACAACGCCGCCAATGAGGAAGCAGCGGCCGCGTTCTTGTCCGGGCGCATCCATTTCCCGGAGATCGTGGACGTCGTGGGCACGATCCTTGATTCCGCATCCGAGTTTACTGGTGTAGTCTCTAGCCTCGATGAAATCCTCGCGGTAGAAGGCGAGGCGCGCAGGCGCGCGAATGCGCTGATTGATTCGCTGGCTGACTAGAAAGCTTTCACACCATGGCAAACTTGCTGGGCATTGTGTTTTTCGCCCTTGGCATCGGGCTCACCGTAGCGTTGCACGAAGCAGGCCATATGCTCACCGCGCGTGCCTTTGGCATGCGCGTGCGCCGTTATTTTATTGGCTTTGGGCCGCGCTTATTTTCCTTCCGGAAGGGCCACACGGAATATGGGCTTGCGGCCTTCCCGGTAGGCGGGTTTTGCGATATCGCTGGCATGACGGCCCAGGACGAATTCCTCACCGAGGAAGAAGAGCCCCATGCGATGTATAAAAAGCCGTGGTGGCAGCGCATAATCGTGATGGCCGGCGGCATCGGTGTCAACCTGATTTTGGGCTTTGTCATCCTTTACTTTGTGGCGATGACGGCCGGTCTACCCAACCCGGATGCTGACGTGCGCCCGCGCGTGGGGGAGGTGACCTGCTCGGCCAACCAGAAGCCGAACCAAGAATTGGAAAAGTGTACGGGTGAAGGCCCCGCTGGAAAGGCCGGCGTGCAGGAGGGCGATATCGTCGTGGCCCTCGATGGCCAGAAGCTGGATTCTTTTACCCAGCTGCGCGATGAGGTAATGCAGCGCCCCGGTGAGACCATTACGCTGACGGTGGAGCGCGGTGGGGAAGAAAAGGACTTCCCGGTTCACCTCGATACGGTCAAGCGGTTGAACCAAGACGGCGAGCTAGTGGATGCTGGCTCGATCGGGCTGAGCAATCAGCTAATTGATGTCGTCGAAAAGCACGGCGCCGTCGACGCCCTGCCGGCAACCTGGCGCTTTAGCACCTACTCGCTGAGCGCAACGATCGACGGGCTGAAGCAATTCCCGGGCAAAATTCCGGGTGTGGTGGCCTCCATCTTCGGCCACGAACGCGAGGCCGATGGCCCGATGTCCGTCGTCGGCGCTTCCCGCGTGGGCGGCGAATTGGCGGAGCGCTCCCTGTGGTCGATGTTCTTTATGATGCTGGCCACGCTGAACTTCTTCCTCGCGCTCTTTAACCTGATTCCGTTGCCACCTTTTGACGGCGGACATATCGCCGTCATCATCTATGAAATGCTGCGCGATGGCATCCGCAAAATGGCGGGCAAGCCAGCTCTGGGCCCGGCCGATTACACCAAGTTGATGCCGGTGACCTATGTGATGGCCGCGCTGCTAATGGGCGTTGGGGCTATCGTTATTGTCGCCGATGTGGTTAACCCCATTCGGCTATTTGGCTAGCCGCCGCAGCCCCCGCTGCGTGCACTTCAGGCATAAAGCAAGCAGTGCTAGAGTGGGGGCGTTAATCACCCACCGTATGTATTTACTGTGCTTCAGCAAGGAGAATTCATGTCGACCCCCATCGGTCTAGGAATCCCAGACGGCCCACCACCAGTCCTGCACCCGCGCCGCAAGACTCGTCAGCTGCAGGTGGGCCCGGTCGGCGTCGGCTCTGACTCGCCCATCTCGGTGCAGTCAATGACCAATACCAAGACGCACGACATTAACGGCACACTGCAGCAGATCGCGCAGCTGACCGCTTCCGGCTGCGATATCGTGCGCGTGGCTTGCCCTAAGCCCATCGACGCGGAGGCACTTCCGGCCATTGCCAAGAAGTCTCCGATCCCGGTGATTGCGGATATCCACTTCCAGCCTAAGTACATCTTCCAGGCCATCGACGCTGGTTGCGCCGCCATCCGCGTGAACCCAGGCAATATCCGCGAGTTTGACGGCCGCGTGAAGGAAGTTGCTAAGGCAGCAGGCGATGCCGGCATTCCCATCCGCATCGGCGTGAATGGTGGCTCCTTGGATAAGCGCCTGCTGGAAAAGTACGGCAAGGCCACCCCGGAGGCACTCGTCGAGTCCGCTATTTGGGAGGCTGGCCTCTTTGAGGAGCACGGTTATGGCGATATCGCTATTTCCGTTAAGCACTCCGATCCGGTTTTGATGGTGGAGGCATACCGCCAGCTGGCGGAAAAGACTGATTACCCGCTGCACCTTGGCGTGACCGAGGCTGGTCCGAAGTTCATGGGCACCATCAAGTCTTCGGTTGCCTTCGGCGCACTGCTGGCAGAGGGCATTGGCGATACCATTCGCGTGTCCCTGTCCGCTCCGCCGGTAGAGGAAATCAAGGTGGGCGACCAGATTCTGCAGTCGCTCAACCTGCGCCCGCGCAAGCTGGAGATCGTCTCCTGCCCGTCCTGCGGCCGCGCCCAGGTGGACGTCTACAAGCTGGCGGAGGAAGTTACCGCCGGCTTGGACGGCATGGAGTTCCCGCTGCGCGTTGCCGTGATGGGTTGTGTTGTCAACGGCCCAGGCGAGGCCCGCGATGCTGATCTCGGCGTTGCTTCCGGCAATGGCAAGGGGCAGATCTTTGTTAAGGGCGAGGTCGTTCGCACCGTGCCGGAAGACAAGATCGTGGAAACCCTCATTGAAGAGGCCATGCGCATTGCCGATGAGCAGGGTATGGAAGCCGTGGAAGGCGCCAAGGCTGAGGTTCGCGTAACCCAGTAATTTACCCACTTTGAGCAGACTGCCCCGCACTTCGGTGTGGGGCAGTCTTTTTTGGCGCTTGCGCTGCTAGAGTGCCAAGACATGAAGAAGTTGGTCGCGCTGGTTGCAACTATCACGCTCGCCTCCACCAGCGTGGTTTCCTGTACTCCGAAGCCGGTTTCAGCCGAGCCGGTCGCGGAAGAATTCCTCCAGGGGATGGAGTCCCGGAATAATGACGGTTTAGCCGCGCTTACCGACGCCCCCTCGGACGCCACCTCCGCTCTCGATGCCACCTACTCCGGCCTGCAGGCCGAGGGGCTCGACATGGAGCTTGAAGGCGTGGACCAGGATGAGAACCTCGCCACGGCGAACTACAAGGTCACCTGGGATCTGCCCAAGGATCGTACCTTGAGCTATGACACGCAGATGACGTTGACCAAGACTGAGGATGAGTGGACGGTGCGGTGGAAGCCGAGCCTTATCCACCCCGACCTGGGAGCAAATCAGCACCTGGAATTGCGCGCGCTGGAGGCAGAGCGCGCCAGCGTGGTTTCTTCCAACGGGGTGGAATTGATGAGCCCGGGGCTGAATTACCGGCTGGTGGTAGATACCAGCTCGCTGGATGATGTGCGGCCCACCGCTTCCAAGATCAGCGGCGCACTGGCTGCCGCCCATAGCCAGGATGACTCCATTGCGGAGATGGATGCCAAGGACCTGGCCAAAAAATTGGAGGATGCAGACGGCTCCTTTTCCGTCACCATGTTTACGGAGGACCAAGCCAAGGCCGTGCGCCCCAAGGTCGAAGGCATAGACGGCGTGCGACTCAATGAAGAACCGGCTCTGGTCACCCGCGACCGTGGCCTGGCACCCGATCTGATGTCGCGCGTGCGTTCCGCGGTCCAAGATGAAGTCGATGGCCAAACCGGCTGGTCCATTTCCGTGGTCAATGAAAATGGTGCGGCGCTCTCTGATGTGGAAAAGCACGACCCTGATGCGGCGCCATCGATCAAGGTAGGCCTAGACTACGACGTGCAGCGGGCCGCGCAGGAGGCGGTCAATGAGCGTGCCGATTCCCAGGCCATGCTCGTAGCCATCCGGCCCTCCAATGGCGATATCCTAGCCGTCGCCCAAACCGAGAAGGCCGATGAAGACGGCGACGTAGCCCTCCAAGGTCAGTACCCTCCGGGCTCGGTGTTCAAGATTCTCACCGCCGCGGCCGGCGTAGAAAAGCAGGGGCTTAATACCGATACCATCGTTCCGTGCCCTGGCACCATGGATATCTTTGGCCGCGTGGTGACCAACTACAATGCCTTCGCCCTAGGTAGCGTTCCGCTCAGCCAAGCCTTCGCACAATCGTGCAACACTACCTTCGCGGATATTTCCACCAAGCTCAAGCCTGGTGAGTTGAAAGACATGGGAAAGAAGTTTGGCTTCGGCGTGGAATACGATATCCCAGGTCTTACTACCATTACCGGTTCCATTCCGGAGGGCAAAGAACCACTCGAGCGCACTGAAGCTGGCTATGGACAGGGTTACGACTTGGCTAGCCCTTTCGGCATGGCTCTTGTCTCCGCAACGGTTGCTAATGGCAAGACGCCTACGCCCACGCTTATCGAAGGCCACGAAACCAAAGCCTCCGATAAGCCGCAGCAGATTTCGAAGCCTGTGCTAGATAACGTCCGCGGCATGATGCGCCAAGTAGTCACCAACGGTACTGCCCGCAGCATGGCAGCGGGTGGCACGATTTACGGCAAGACCGGTGAGGCCGAGATTAATGAAGGTTCGCACGCCTGGTTTACCGGCTACCGCGAAGAAGACGATATTGCCTTTGCCACCCTCGTGGTCTTGGGCGGCGGCTCCGATGTCTCGGTCAATATCACTAGCAATTTCTTGCAGAAGGTCGATGACTACCGGTCCGGACCGCACGAGGGTGCGGCTCCGCCGGCCGAAGGGTAGAAACCCCGCCTGCCCTCGTGACCCCGGCTGCTGCATTATGGGCGTGGAGGACTACCATGGAAAACCATGAGTAATCGAGGAAAGCTAAAGCCAGGCAAGCCCACTCCGATCCTCACCGTCCCGGAGAGCATTGAGCGCCCGGAGTACGTATGGAAGGACGAAGTACAGGAGGCCGTAGGCGAGCCCTATGTGCAGTCCCCAGAGGTCATCGAGAAGATGCGTGAGGCCTGCAAGATTGCAGCCAACGCCCTCAAGGAGGCCGGCAAGGCCGTGCAGCCGGGCGTAACCACTGATTATGTGGACCGGGTGGCGCACGAGTACATGTGCGACCACGGCGCTTACCCGTCCACGCTGGGCTACCGCGGCTTCCCTAAGTCCAGCTGTGTTTCCCTTAACGAGATTGTCTGCCACGGCATCCCGGATACCACCGTGATTGAGGATGGCGACATCGTCAATATCGATATCACCGCTTATAAGAACGGCGTCCACGGTGACAATAACGCCACCTTCCTTGCCGGTAATGTCTCCGAGGAACACCGCCTGCTGGTAGAGCGCACCAAGGAAGCCACTATGCGGGGCATCAAGGCTGCAAAGCCTGGCCGTGAGATTAACGTCATTGGCCGCGTTATTGAGTCTTATGCCAAGCGCTTCGGCTACAACGTCGTGCGCGATTTCACCGGCCACGGCGTCGGCCCAACTTTCCACAACGGTCTTGTGGTCCTACACCATGACTCGACCGTGTACCGCGACATCCTTGAGCCTGGCATGACCCTGACTGTTGAGCCGATGATTAACCTCGGCTCTTTGGACTATGAAATCTGGGATGATGACTGGACCGTCCAAAACACCGACGGCAAGTTCACCGCTCAGTTTGAGCACACCCTCGTCATTACCGAAGACGGCAATGAAATTCTTACCATTCCAGATGAGGACTAGTACTTAGTCTCAGAACAATCTGAATGCCGCCTCCATTTCCAGAGAAGGGGAGTGGAGGCGGCTTTTGCATACTTGGGGTTAAGTAGCAAAAAGTGTGTCTGAGTTACAGTGATCTTGCTGCTCAGGTTGGGTAAATCGGGCGGATATAAGGTCTTGGTGCTTATATCCGCGCGTTTCGTGTTCAATCCATCGGAA
>NZ_JAKRNA010000021.1:0-36968 GCF_022347435.1 Corynebacterium sp. ACRPE
AACCACGCAAAGCACTCAACTGGCGCACCCCAGCCGAAGTCATGACCAACGCCCTCACACAAACCGGTAGCATCAAACCAAACTAACCATCATCGTTGCAACGACCCCTAGAATCCGCCAAGCCTGCAAAACGGAAACATCCCCCTGCCCCGCGTGCGCGGAGAGGGGGATGAAATCTACCTAGAGGAGATTACTTGGTGTTGGCGGAACCGCCAGCAGCCTCGATCTTCTCTACAGCAGACTTGGAGAACTTGTCAGCGGTGACGTTCAACTTAACGTTGATGTCGCCGTTGCCCAGAACCTTGACCGGCTTGTTAGCGCGGACCAGGCCGGCAGCTGCGATGTCAGCAACGGTGATGTCGCCGCCATCTGCGAACTTCTCGGCCAGGTCAGCAACGTTAACTACCTGGTACTCAACGTGGTTCGGGTTCTTAAAGCCCTTCAACTTAGGCAGACGCATGTGGATCGGCATCTGGCCACCCTCGAAAGCAGCGGAAACCTGCTTACGAGCACCGGTGCCCTTGGTACCGCGACCAGCGGTCTTACCCTTGGATGCCTCACCGCGGCCGACGCGGGTCTTAGGCTTGTTTGCTCCTGCGGTTGGGCGCAGGTCGTGCAGCTTGATGATATCAGCCATGGTTTACTCCCCTGCCACTTCTTCGACGGTGACCAGGTGGCGAACCTTGTGAACCATACCGCGAACGATCGGGGTGTCCTGCTTAACTACGGACTGACCGATGCGCTTGAGGCCGAGAGCCTCAATGTTCTTGCGGTGGTTCGGCTTGGTGCCCACCAGGCCCTTTACCTGTGTAATCTTCAGAGCCATTGCTTATGCCTCCTGACCTGCGCGCTTGCGCAGCATACGGGCCGGGGTGACCTCTTCGATGGACTTGCCACGACGTGCGGCAACCTCTTCAGGGCGGACCAGCTGCTTGAGGCCGTCCACAGTAGCGCGGACGACGTTGAGTGCGTTGTCGGAGCCCAGGGACTTCGACAGGATGTCCTGCACGCCAGCGCATTCGAGCACTGGACGAGCAGCACCACCAGCGATAACACCGGTACCAGGTGCGGCAGGCTTCATCATGACGATGCCAGCTGCGTCGCGACCCTCAACCGGGTGGGTGATGGTGCCGGCAATCATCGGAACGCGGAAGAAGTTCTTGCGAGCCTCTTCAGCGCCCTTCTGGATTGCGGCCGGGACTTCCTTGGCCTTGCCGTAGCCAACGCCAACCTGACCCTGGCCGTCACCTACGACGACGAGGGCGGTGAAGGACATGTTGCGGCCACCCTTAACGGTCTTGGAGACGCGGTTGATGGTCACAACGCGCTCGATGTACTTATCGCGCTCGTTGTCCTGCTGGTTACGACGATCGTTGCGGCGGCCGTTGCCACCGCGGTTGTTCTTGTTGTTCTCGGCGGAGCGTCCGCCGTCACGCTGTTCACGGTCCGACATTAGGCGTTCCTTCCGTTGATGTTTCCGTTGACGATGATCATTAGAACTTCAGACCACCTTCACGTGCGGCGTCAGCCAGCGCAGCGACGCGGCCGTGGTACTTGTAGCCTGCGCGGTCAAATACGACGTGCTCGATGCCAGCGGCCTTAGCGCGCTCGGCAACCAGCTCGCCTACCTTGGCAGCCTTGGCCTTCTTATCGCCCTCGAGTGCACGAACGTCCGCCTCCATGGAGGATGCGGAGACCAGGGTGTGGCCTGCCAGGTCATCGATGACCTGCACGTGCATGTGGCGGGAGGAGCGGTGAAGAACCAGACGTGGTGCCTCAGGGGTGCCACGCAGGGTCTTACGGATACGGAAGTGACGGCGTGCGCGTGCTTCGCGACGACGGGAGGAAATGTCCTTGCCGACTGGAGTGCGCTTGGTGTTTTCAGTGTTTGCCATTGCTTACTTACCCGTCTTTCCGACCTTGCGACGGATCTGCTCGCCCTCGTAGCGAATACCCTTGCCCTTGTAAGGATCGTCCTTACGCAGACGACGGATATTAGCGGCGATCTGTCCGACTAGTTGCTTGTCAATACCGGTAATGGACAGCTTGGTTGCGCCGTCCACTGCGAAGGTAATTCCCTCCGGAGCCTCGATGAGGATCGGGTGGGAGTAGCCCAGGCTGAATTCCAGGTCCTTACCCTTCTGCTGGACACGGTAGCCGACACCAAAGATTTCCATCTTGATGGTGTAGCCCTCGGTCACGCCAACAACGGCGTTGTTCAGCAGAGAGCGGGACAGACCGTGCAGAGCACGGTGCTTGCGGTGGTCATCAGGGCGGGAGACGGACAGTACGCCGTCTTCCAGGTTGATGGCGATAGGCTCTGGAACGTTAACGCTCTGGGTGCCCTTAGGGCCCTTAACCTCAACGTCTTGGCCGTTGATCTTGATTTCGACGCCGTTCGGTACGGCGATTGGTGCTAGACCGACTCGAGACATGTGTCAAACCTCCCTTTACCAGACGTAGGCGAGAACTTCTCCGCCTACGCCCTTCTCCTCAGCCTGACGGTCAGTCAGCACGCCGTGGGACGTGGAAATGATAGCCACGCCCAGGCCGCCCAAGACCTGTGGCAGTTCGGTGGACTTTGCGTACACACGCAGACCCGGCTTAGACACGCGACGCAGGCCAGACAGGGAGCGCTCGCGGTTGTTGTACTTCAGCTCGAGGGACAGGGTGTGGCCCTCGACGGTGTAGTCAGCGATGTAGCCTTCCTGCTTCAAGATGTCGGCAATGTTTGCCTTCAGCTTGGAGGTAGGCATCGACACGGTGTCATGGTGCGCATTACTTGCGTTGCGCACGCGCGACAGCATGTCGGCAATAGGATCAGTCATAGTCATATGAGTGACCGTGTACCTTTCTCGTTGCGGTTCCCGTGCTCACCAAAGCGTTCTCCGTGTGATTTCGGGCTACTCACGCTCCCTACGGTCAATACCGTAAGGCGCTCGCCACCCTTTGATTCAGACAACGGTCCGCTATCTACGGCGAGGGGCCTACAACAAAGTTGATGTTCAGTTCTTGCATCGGCTCGGCGCTTTCTGCAGCTCAGCGCGCCAAAATCCGCATTGATTGGGGCGCGCTGACGCCTCGGCGCAAGCACGAGGTACTATGCTACGCCATAACCTGCGGGTTTCCAAATAATCTGGCGCCTTCATTAGAGTCGAGACCAGCACGAACGTAAATAAGGAGATGGTGATGAGCCAAACACACGAGGACCCCATCCAATCCGCACACGAGTGGCTCGAAGAAGCCGCCCGCCACCTCGGCCTCGATCCCCAAGAGGCAACCGCACTCACCCGCGAAATCCTGGACCTCACCAAGGACGTCGCACACAATCGCTCCCGCCCCGCGGCCCCACTTACTGCCTTCCTCGTGGGTCTAGCATCCGGCAACGTAGAGGAAGCCCGCAGCAATATCGATGTCCTGAAGCAGGAGCTGCAGTAATGGCCGGCCGCAAGAACTCTACTTTTGCCGTCACCAAGGTCCGCCTAGGAGATGGCCTGCAGGTCGATACCCGCGCCGATACCGTCGCCGGCGAGGAACCGCTTGAAATCCGTGTGGGCGGCCAGACCATCACCACCACTATGCGCACTCCCGGACATGACGTGGAGCTAGCACACGGTTTCTTGCATTCGGAGGGCCATATTGCCTCGCTTAGCGACGTCACCGAGGCCCGCTACTGCGCCGGCTCCACCGTCGACGGGATGAACACTTATAACTTGCTCGACGTCGATCTAGCCAAGAAGAATGTGCTCGACCTCAGCGATCTGCGCTTGACCACCACAACTTCTGCCTGCGGCGTTTGCGGTACCTCCTCCATCGAGGCACTAACCAAGCACACCCGGTACCCGATTCCACAGGTACCGGTGGACCCCTATGTCATTGCCAAGCTGCCCGAAGCTCTGCGCGCCGAGCAAAAACAGTTTAAGAAAACCGGCGGCATCCATGCCGCCGGCGCCTTCACCCTAGACGGAGAACCGGTGGTCATCCGCGAAGATATCGGCCGGCACAATGCCGCCGATAAGGTCATCGGTCACCTTCTGCTAGAAGATCGACTGCCTGCAGACGATCTCATCTTGGTAATGAGCTCGCGCGCCAGCTTTGAGCTCGTCCAAAAGGCCGCGATGGCCGGCTTCGGAATGCTGGTTGCCGTCAGCGCCGCCTCCTCCTTAGCGGTGGAAACGGCCCGCGAAACTGGCATGGCACTCGTGGGCTTCGCCCGCGGTGACCGTTTTAACCTTTATTCTGGGGAGCTCGCTTAGTCGCGGTAGGCTTCAGGGCCGCGATTGAGCCACGCGTAGACGCCGCCAACTAAAAGGCCGCCGCCAATAAAGTTGCCGATCCAGACCAGGATCCAATTGAGAGCCACGTTACCAGCAGTCAGGGCTACCGGCACCGGATCGGAAGCGAATAGCGTGATGCTAAACAGGCAGAAGTTCGCGATAACGTGCTCCAGGCCCAGGCCAACAAAGGCGCCAATAATCGGAATGATGACGAAGAACTTAGAGACAATGTCCTTAGCAAAGATGGCGCCGACGATGCCCATATTGACCACAAAGTTCGCCGCGATTCCCTCTACCAGCATTCCCTGCGGGGACTTGGTCAGCTTCCCCTCAGAAAGGGTGACCAACAGATGCGAAGGATCCATTTCAGCGAATTTTGCGGACATACCCATGATGGCCGCAAAGATGACTGCGCCCACCAGATTGAAGAGAGTCGTGATGAGCAAAAGGTAGAAGGCTTTGCCCCACGAAACCTGCTTATTGCTTGCGGCATAGACCATATACATCATGTTTCCCGTGGCCAGATCCGCGCCCAGAATCAAAATGGCGAAGAGCCCGAGGCCAAAGAATAGAGCAAAGGTCACCGCACCCAAGCCTGGTGCTACACCATTGACGGCTTGGCCAACCACACCAGCAAATGCGGTACCGATGCACAGGTACACGCCGGCCAAAGTGGAGCGCACCGCGAAGCGAGAGAAGGATTCATCTAATAAGGTGACCTTCTTGACGGCCGCCGCCTTAGCGGCATCATTGAGAGACATCTTCTACCTCATTAATTAGAGCGAATTAAATCCCTGTAATCTTATCGTGACCACCTGATTCCGCGTCAATTCCGGGTATGCATACCCCTGCGTTGTAAGCTAGAGCTTTCCTATAACCCTTATTTTCTCTTCGGAGGTCGCATGGATTCCCACTACCGGCCGCGGCGGGAACCGAATCGGCTTCCCGCTAATGGGCGCCGCAGCGTTCCATCGCGATCCGACCGCACAGATGCTGATCGCCAGTGGCGCCAGGCCGAAACGCGCACCCGCCAACAACAGCGCCGCCACCCGCCGCGCCGCATTGAGGACACCTCACTTCCCCGGCACCGCCGCAAACCCACCATGTGGGAGCGGATCAAAAAGGTATGGAAGTCCTCCGGCATCCTTCGCGTGGTCACCGGCATCGTTGCCACCGTGTTACTCGCCAGCACGATTAACCGCGTGGTCAACCCTCCAGAGGGACTAGAAACCAATGAAGTCACTGCAGAAGAGGCACCTGCCATCGACCCTTCACCTGCAGTCGAGCTCTTCATCCCAGCTATTGAGGTTCATGCCGATTTTCAAGACGGCTCCTGCCGCGTAGTCAACGGTGCCATCAATCCGGACTCCATGAATGAGGCCTGCACCTATACTGCCGAAGACCGCCCTTATTCTCTGCCGGGCACGACGTCCCAGGACCTCGTGGTCATTGCCGGCCATACCGGTGCGGGAGTGCCAGGCGTTTTCAATAACCTCTACGATGGCTCTGCCAATGAGCACAAGGTTCATCTGGGAGACAAGCTCTACGTGCGGACCCAAAATTCCGGCCAGAACTGGCTCATCTATACTGCTACCGACTTACACGACCCAGATAAACAGGGGCTTTCTGACGACGCCTCTATTTGGGGCGAAGGCCCCATGCCCGGCCGCCTTCTCACCATCAGTTGCATTCAACCTGCGAATCCGCTGGAGCCAGCGGTGCGCAACGCGGTCGTCGGCTGGCAGTATGAGGGCACCACGCACACAGAGGCCGAAAGCGCCTAAGCCACACCCGCACAAGCCGGCGCCTGCGCACCTTTGAATCCAAACTGCTCGGTAAAACTAGAAAATCCCAACGCCCCTTCCGGGGAGTTGGGATTTCTTAGCGCTCTATCTACTTGAACGGGAAGCCGAGCTCGCGCAGGAGCTTGCGGCCCTCGTCGTCGTTAGTAGCGGTGGTAACGACGGTAATGTCCATACCACGAGGGCGGTCGATCTTGTCGATGTCGATCTCGTAGAACATGGACTGCTCGGACAAGCCGAAGGTGTAGTTGCCGTGGCCGTCGAACTGCTGATCAGACAGACCGCGGAAGTCACGAATACGTGGCAGCGCGATGGTCAGCAGGCGGTCCAGGAACTCCCACATACGGTCGCCACGCAGGGTAACGCGTGCACCGATGGGCATGCCTTCACGGAGCTTGAAGTTCGCGATGGACTTCTTAGCGCGACGCAGCTGCGGCTTCTGACCGGTAATAGCGGTCAGGTCCTCGAGTGCGCCGTTGATGACCTTGGAGTCACGTGCGGCTTCGCCAACACCCATGTTGACAACAACCTTGGTAACGCCAGGGATCTGCATGACGTTGTCGTAGTTGAACTCGTCATTCAGGGTCTTGCGGATTTCCTCGCGGTAGCGAGTCTTCAGACGCGGGGTGTAGTTCTCGCTCATTTTTAGATGTCCTTCCCGTTGCTACGCGCGATACGGACCTTCTTGCCGTTCTCGTCGAAACGGTAGCCCACGCGGGTCGGGTTGCCTTCGGAATCAACGATCGCAACGTTGGACACGTGGATCGGAGCTTCCTGGGTAACGATTCCGCCGGACTCGGCGCCACGCTCGGCAGCAGAGTTTGCGACGTGCTTCTTGATGCGGTTAACGCCCTCAACGAGGACCTTGTCACGCTTTGGGTATGCCTCGATGACCTTGCCCTTCGCGCCCTTATCTGGGCCCGAAATGACGATCACCATATCTCCCTTATGGATCTTCATAAGACTAGATCACCTCCGGTGCGAGAGAAACGATCTTCATGAAACGCTTGTCACGAAGTTCGCGAGCAACCGGTCCGAAGATACGGGTACCACGGGGCTCGCTATCGCCCTTGAGAACAACTGCAGCGTTCTCGTCGAAGCGAATGTAGGAGCCGTCCGGACGACGGGTCTCCTTCTTAGCGCGGACGATAACGGCCTTTACTACGTCGCCTTCCTTGACGTTGCCGCCTGGAACGGCGTCCTTGACAGTCGCGACGATGACGTCGCCGATGCCAGCGGAGCGTCGGACAGAGCCGCCGAGAACGCGGATGCACAGCAGTTCACGTGCACCAGAGTTGTCGGCGACGCGCAGACGCGATTCTTGCTGAATCACTATGGGTCTCCTGACCTGGATTGATGTGCGGTAAGATTTCCGTCCTTGCCGCACGCGGTCTACAAACTTGCGATGCTCAAGCCTTGACAACGGACTATGCCGAAGGGTCTCGGACCGGCGGTTCGGAAACGCACCGCTACGGGCCGACCAGCTTTTGCAACCTATACATTCAACCACACGCGCGCACCATTACCAAAACACTGTCTTTTGCTTGCCGACACCCCTCCAACGCCAAAATTTTCCCTGCATTACCCCCGGACACCCCCATAAAGCCTTGTTTCGAATAGGTCAATCCCCCTCGCCCGTCGCATTTAATTGCTCTACCTGGGACTTTAGTTCGCACTTCCAAGCCTGGCGGTGCAACTTTCCGGGCACGCATGTTCTAAATTGACCCAATTTTCACACGTGTAACACATGAAAATTCCAGTTAATTCACGTTTTTGAGGTGACAGTTGGGAACGATGTGACTAATGTGGTTTGCGTCAAGAAAGACATCTGCTTTTTGGCGCGTACCTATATTTCCCGAAGGAGAAACACATGAAGCGTTTGCCACAGACCCTGACCGCTGCTGTTCTGACCGGCGCGCTCGCCTTTGGCGGCGCGGCTGTTGCTCAGGCTCAAATCGGTGACCCAATGTCCGTTACTAAAAACGGCGAGGAATACGTTCGCCAAGACGATAATGGTGGCTCCACGTACATTTACGATAAGCGAGACGAAGACGGAAACCTCGTTGAGCGTAAAGCAATTTCCGTAGAAGAGGCACGACAGATTCGCGACGCAGAGCTCGGAAACGACAATGCTGGCACCACCGACGGTGAAGCCGACACTGACGGTTCGAATGACTCCGAGGGCGCAAACGACTCTGAAGGAAACGGTTCTGAGGGTGGAAATTCCGAGGACTCCGAAGGCTCTCAGGAAAATGTCATCCCAGCCCCAGCTACCATCGAGCTTGAGGATGGCACCGTTTGCTATCAGCACATTCAGGATAAGAGCGTTTACGTCGAGAACAGCAACGAGGTAAACACCGAGATCACCGACGAGACCGTCGGCAAGTGCAAGGATGCCAATGCTGGCACCACCGATCCTGAGGGCTCTTCCGAGCTGAGCGATGCTGCTAAGGCCGGCATCGGCGCTGCAATCGCTCTGCCAATCCTGGGCGGCATTGTTCACTACTTCCTGAACAAGGACGGCAAGACCTGGGTTAAGAGCCAGGATCGTGTAAATGCTGAGCCTACCCCTGAGGAGAAGGCTGAGTCCGAGAAGATCGTCGCTGAGCACGAGGACGAGATCAACGCTCAGCTCGCAGAGCAGGGTCAGGGCAACAACGCTGAAGGTACCGCTCCGGCTGCTGGCGAGTCCGCAGACTCCGCACGTGGTATGTCCGCTGAGACCGGCTCCAACTCCGTTGCACAGGCTCTGGCTGCTCTGGCCGTAGCTGCAATGGTTGCTGCTGGCGCCTTCGCTGCACGCCGCAAGTTCTTCGCTTAAGAAAGAACTCCCCTACTGAGTAGGGTCTGAAACTGAGACTGGCTGTGCCGGTCGGACTTCGGTCCGGCCGGCGCAGCTTTTTGTATGCCTGACTAAAATTGCGGTCACGCAGAGTCAAGGGCCCATCCGAGTTAAGGCCGATCTGATCAGGCTTAATTGAGGTGGAAAAGGCCGATCTGAGGAGTGGTTTTCCTCAGATCGGCCTGATCACTATGGACCTAATGGGATGGCCCTAAGGCAATGGGCCCGAGAGCCCGCCCTTGACCTTTAAAGGATGCGCATTAAGACGCGGATTCGGAAGCCGGCGAGGCTGTCTGTGCAGGTACTGCGGTGGGCTTGGGGTCCACGGTGAAGATATCGGTGCCGGAGCCAATGAGCTCGCCGGGGCGGAAGGCCTCGGTAGGAATAACGGGGCCGGTCTTCTTGGAGTTGGAGACCACCACCGGGGTGGTTACCGGGAGGCCAGCGGCCTTGATGGCGTCGATATCGAATTCGGCAAGGACATCGCCTCGCTTGACTTCATCACCCTTGGTGACGTGGGAGGTGAAGTGTTCGCCCTTGAGGTTTACCGTATCGAAACCAATGTGCATGAGGATATCGATATTTCCCACCGCCGGGTCCTTGGTGCGGATAGCGTAGGCGTGGTGAGAGGGGAAGGTGACGGTGATTTTGCCGTCGGCAGGCGCAACCAGCTTGCCCACGGTCGGCTCGATTGCCACACCCTGGCCCAGCTTGCCGCCAGCAAACATGGGGTCACTGACCTGAGAAAGTGGTACGGCGGTGCCCTCCAGCGGGGAGAAGATGGTGCACGCATCGTCGGCAGCTACCGCAGCCGGGGTGGCTGCGGCGGCCTGCGCCTCAGCTGCAGGAGGGTTGACCTCATCCGGATCGATGGAGCCATTCTTACGAATGAGGACCCGTCCATAGAGGTACGCGCCCACAAAGGCGACTACGAAGGAGATAACGCCGCACAACAGGAAGGTCGGGACGAAGCGTGGGACGGAGACGAAGCCGATGAAGCCGGCGGCACCGAGGGCGTCGGCAAGCACGCCAAAGATGGCGATGAAGGCAGAAGAAATAGCAGATGCCGCCATGCCGATATAGAACGGCCAGCGCAGGCGCAGGTTCACGCCGAAGATGGCGGGCTCGGTAATGCCAAAGAGTGCGGAAATGCCGGAAGCACCGGCCAGGCCCTTGAGCTTTTCGGAGCGGGCCAAGAAGTACACGGCGAGCGCGACGCCACCTTGGGCGATATTGGCCATGGAGGCAATCGGGAAAACGAAGGAGCCGCCCTCGTTCCACAGCATCGTCTCAATCGGCGGGAAGGATTGGTGCAGGCCGGTAATCACAATCGGCGAGTAGACGAGGCCGAAGAGGAAGCCGGCGACGGGACCGGCAAAGTCATAGAGGTTGGCCAAGCCCATGCCCAGCCACTCGCCGGCCGTGCGCAGGATGGGGCCCAAGCCCATGAAGGTCAGGAAGCCAGTAATCAGCAGGGTCAGCAGCGGGGTGAGCATGAAGTCCACCGTGCCCTTGAGGTGCTTGTGCAGGAATTTCTCTAAGGTGGCGAGAATCCACGAAATCACCAGGATGGGCAGGATGGAGCCCTGGTAGCCGGCCTGGGCGACGTCGAAGCCGAAGATGTTCCAGTAGGACATCTCACCGCTTTCAATCGCTTCAGCCACGCTGTAGCCGCTGACCAAATCGGGCATGACCATCGCCATGGCCATGCCGGCACCAAGGAACTCGTTGCCACCAAAGCGCTTCGTCGCGGTAAAGCCGACGAGGATGGGCAGGAAGGCGAACGGCGCGGCGGCGAGCAAGTTAACTAGCCCGGCAAAGCCTTCCCACGCCGGGAACATCTCGATGACGGATTTATCGCCAAACAGGCCTTCGGCCGTCAAGACGTTATTGAGAGCCATGAGCAAACCGCCGCCCAGCAGGATGGGGATGAGCGGAACGAAGATATCCGCCAAGACTTTGACCGCACGACTAAACCAGTTGCCGGATTCGGCGGCGATGTCTTTCAAGCGGTCGGTGGATACGGCCACGTCCTTGGAAATGAGGTTGGTCATTTCCTGGAAGACGATATTGACGTCGCCGGGACCGACGATGACCTGGAACATACCGCCGGCCTCAAAGGTGCCCTTGAGGTCGGGGTCATTATCCAGCGCGGCAGTGTCTACCTTGTCAGAATCTTGCAGCACCATGCGCAGGCGCGTGGCGCAGTGCGCGAGTGCGATGATGTTGTCTTCGCCGCCCAGTGCTTTTAGCGTGCGGGCGGCTACTTCCTTGTGGTCCATAGAAGAGCCCTTCAGTGTAATGGCTCACATCCGAATACCGGACGTGACTGCTTATTTCCATTACAGCCGGAATTCGGGCCTAAGTCCACACATTCGGGCGGAGTGTTGGCAACTTCACCGGCTTCGGGTACACCTACCCGCGCGGCTCCCACCCCTGCCAGGGGGACTCGCCAAACACAGCGAAGGACGCGGCGATGCGACCGCCACCGGCGTATACCTCGACGGCGCAGCCATCAGCAATCAAGCGCATCTCGCCATCCGGGCAGTCGATGGGATCGCCGCCGTTAAAGGCGATGGTGCCGTCACGTTGGGTGACGCGGAAGGCTTCGTCCCCGGCGGCGTCGATAAGAGCAAAGGAGCCTTCGCCCTTGATATCGATGGTGGAGCCAAAGCCTTCGCGCCCTTGGGTCTCCGGCAAGGCGGACCACAGCGGCTCTTGGTGCAGGTAGTTGTCCTCCAGCCAGATGCGGCGGGGCAGCGTCAAGGTATGGACCCAGCCTTCCGTTGGGGTGTCATCCTGGGCGGGCATGCCCATCCATCCCAGGAGGATGCCGTCCTCGGTGGCCTGGGGCGCATAGAACTGGGTGCCATGATCCAGGAGGGTAAAGCCGCGCTCAATATGGAAATCCAGGCCATCGAGCGTGCCCACGATATAGCCGCAGCGGTCTGTTTCTGCCTGGGGGCAGAAGATGAGGACCTGCTTATCGCCCAAGGTAAGCAGGTTGGGGCACTCCCACATATAACCGCCGGGCAGCTGCGAGGGATCGTCGAAAGAAATCTCGCCCTGGAATTCCCATCGGGCCAGGTCCTGCGAGCGGTACAGCACAATGGTGCCGCGCTCGTCTTCGGTCTGGGCACCGATGACCATCCGCCAGCCATCGCCATCGCGGGTGATCTGTGGATCCCGGAAGTGCCCCGTATAGCCCTCCGGGGAGTCCGGAATGAGGGGATTATTCTCGTCGCGGAGGTAGATGCCACCCTCCGGGCCCGAAGGGTCTATGGCGCGCACGCGGTTCTGGGACGGGATGCGGCGGCCATCCTCTTTCAGGTTGCCTGTGTAGAACAGCCAGACGTCGGTGCCATCGACCACCGCACCGCCCGAGTAGCAACCATCCTTGTCATAGGGCAGGTCCGGATACAAGGCATCGGGGTGGTGCTGCCACGGCGTGGGGGCCGATACGCTCGCCGTCGCATGCCCCCAGCCCGTGCGCTTGGGCTTGCGGGGAAAGGCCGGGTCGTGCTGGTAGTACACGTGCAGGGTATCGCCATCCACAAAGACGCCATTGGGATCATTGAGGCGGCCTTGCGGCGGGGCGAGGTGAAAATTGGGACGGTAGTTCATATCACCGATACTATGGAAACATGACTATTCATGTGTGCGGTGAAGGCCTCGTGGACCTCGTTCCGGTGGCCCCTGGCAGCTTGAACGACCACACGCCGGCGCTGGGCGGCGGGCCGTTTAACGTGGCCATCGCGGCCGCCAGACTGGGAGCAGACGTAGAGTTCCAGTCGCGCCTTTCTACCGATGGTTTCGGGCAGGAACTCGTTGGTCGCCTTGAGGCAGAGGGGGTAACCACCACTCACCTCCAGCGCGGTGACGAGCCCACAACCTTGGCTGTTACCACTATCCATGAGGACGGCTCGGCCTCCTATAACTTCTATATCGAAGGCACGGCCGACCGCCTGGTCGAGCCACAGCTGGTGCCGGCCGATATCGCATGCTTCGGCACGGTCTCCCTCGCCCTTGAGCCGGGAGCCTCCCGCTATGCGCAGCTGCTCAAGGACTTTGCCGCGCAGGGAACCCTGGTCGCCCTCGACCCGAACATCCGCCCCTTATATGCCACTGCGGAGCACCGCGAATTCTTGGCTGAGCTTCTCCCCTACGTGACTTTGTTGAAGCTTTCTGATGAAGAGGTGGAGTTCTTGGGCGACGACCTCATTTCGCAGGTTCCCATCGTAGTGGTCACCCGGGGCGGCGAGGGCCTGAGCGTTCGCGCGGGCGATACGTCCCTTACGGTGCCGGCCGCGCGGGTCACGGTCACCGATACCATCGGCGCCGGCGACACCATTATGGCCGCCCTGCTGACCCAGATTGATGAACGCGGGCTCGACGCCGCTGCCCTTGCCACCCTAGACCCGGCGCAGTGGAAGGACATCTTGTCCTTCGCCGTAACTGCCGCTGGCATCACCGTTTCCCGCAAGGGTGCCAATCCCCCGCGCCGCGAGGAAGTAGAGTCTTCGCTATGACCTATACCAAGCGCACGCTGTGGCTCCACGCCGCGCTCTTTGTCCTCGCATTTCTCGCATTCATTCTGCCTGTAGTCTTTGGCACCGCCGCACTGCTGCCTGTTTGGCTCACCGGCGGCTTGAGCTTGGGCATTGCTGCCTGCGCGCTTGTCGACGCCGCCTATAAGTTTTTCGCCCCCTCTTCCCCGCGCAGTCTGCGCTTGCTCTCCGGCCTCGCCGGGCTCGTACTCCTTATTGGCTGGGGAATCTGGGTCTATATCTACGGCAATATGGCCGCCGTAGGCACAGGCTCCTATCGAATCGGCACCTTTTTGCTCGGCGCGGGAAGCGTGCTCAATCTTTTTGTAGTGGCAATTTCTTTTCTAGATGTACAACGAAAGGTCAAATAAAGCGTCTAGCACACAGCCACTATTGGCAGCTCTCCACTAATGCGCCGCTACGACGCGGCGGGGAACGATAATGGGGGCATCGCCAAGCGGATCCTCCCAGGCCTCAGCCTCGATGCCATAGGCCTGCGCCAATACCTTCGGCGACAGCGCTTGTTTCGGTGCCCCACGAGCGATGATATCGCCGGATTTCATCACCACCATGGAATCAGAATAGTGGCCCGCCAGCATGAGATCGTGTAGGACTACAACCACTGTCTTTCCCGCCTGCGCCTGTGCGCGGGCCAACTCCAGCATGCGCATGGCATGGGCAGGGTCGAGGAAGGTCGTGGGTTCATCGAGAAGCAGCACGGGCGTATCTTGTGCCAGGGCCAACGCCAGCCAAACGCGCTGGCGCTGCCCGCCCGATAGCGAAGCGATATCACGATCGAGGAAGTCCACAATCTCGGTAGCCTCGCAGGCCCGCGCAATGATCTCCCGGTCCGTCGCGGAAAGGCCGCGCATCCTCCCCTGATAGGGATGACGCCCGCGCGCGACCAACTCCCCCACCCGCAGCCCATCGGGGGCCACGGGGTGCTGTGGCAGTAGCGCCACCTGCTGCGCGGCATCCTTCGCGGACATGGCGTGTAGGTCAGCTTCCCCGACCATGACGCTGCCCTGCCGCGGGGCCAGGATTTTCGAGAGAGTTTTCAGCAGAGTGGACTTGCCGCAGCCATTCGGCCCAATGAGCGTGGTGACTTCGCCGGCGCGGGCGTACAGATCAACGCCGGCAAGGATATCCTCGCCATCCTTATATCCCGCATGAATGCCGGTGGCGTGGAGGCTGCACCGAGGCTTTGGGCTCGTGATCTGTTTAGGCTGATTAGGCCGATTATCCTTCATTTCTTTTCCTTCATCCACGTCTGAGTGTCTAGCACCATCTGGCGCCGTGCTTATCCATTCCCCTGCTGTGCCGCGGCACAACGTTTAGCTGCGCCCGGCCGCATTCCACACCAATATCACCAAGGCGCAGCCGCCGATGACCGAGGAAACCGCACCCACCGGTGCATTTACCGGGATAGCACCGGCGATCACAGCACACACGGTCAGCAATGCGGCACCCGCGGCTGCCGATGCCAGCGGCGATGGTGTAGGGGTGCGCGCCACCATCCGCGCCAGGTGCGGCGCTAGCAGCGCGATAAAACCAATGGGTCCCACCACCGAGACCACCACGGCACTGATACCGGTTGCCGCAATAAGCAGGAGGGTGCGCTGGCGGGAGATATTCACGCCCAGGGTGGTTGCGGAGGAATCATCATGGGCAAGCAGCGGCAGCTCCCGCGCGCACCAGATGCCGATGGCGAGAAACGGCGCTAATGCCACCAGGAGGGGGAGGATGACCTCCATGTGCACAAATCCAGTCGATCCCGCGAGCCAAGTCTGCGCCTCCGCAGCGCGCAGGATCTGGGCGCTGCGCATTAAATACGCGACGATGGCTTGAAACATCAGCGATAACGCAATACCGACGATGACGATGCGGTTGCTCGTACCGATGCCACCCAAAACAGCGAGGAGGATGACAACGAGGAGGGCGCCGATCATCGACAAGCATGCCCGCCACCAAAACTCCGGGATACCCTCGGCGAAACTGGGGCGCGAATGCACGGTGCCCAAGACCACCAGCACCGACGCCCCGCCGGTAACGCCTAAAATATCCGGGGAGGCCAGCGGGTTACGAGCCATGGTTTGCGTCCAAGAACCGGCCAAGCCGAGGGCGGCGCCCACGATAACGGTGGCGATGGCAACCGGCAGGCGCAAGTCCCACACCACCCTGATGTGGTTCTTGCTGCCGCCTCCGGTGAGGACATCGATAACCTGCCGCGGACTCAATGCCATGGGACCTTGCCCCAGTAGCACTAGGTACGCGCTAAGGGCGATGAGGATGAAAGCCAGCGTGGAAGCGAGCACGCGCACGTGCCGGCGGCGTTGTTGAGCTTTTAAAATATTGCTGATTGCGGTCATGCTTTATTGCCCCCATGCTCTGCCCACGCCGCGGTGAGCACCCCAAATGAGGAAAGGTGCGCCCACTATCGCGAGGACGATCGACATCTCCAGCTCCGAGTTACCCGCAATGAGGCGGCCGGTGATATCAGCGGCAAGCACGGCACAACCGCCCAAGAGCGCGGAGGGCAAAAGCAAGGTGGCAACGCTAGGGCCCACCACCCGCCGCACGATGTGGGGAATGGCAAAACCGACGAAGGCAATAGGACCCGTTGCTGCCGTTGCGCTGCCAGCCAACACCACGACGCTGAGCGCCGCGCCCACCCGCGCGGTAGTGGGGGACCCACCCAAGGTGAGGGAGGACTCCTCCCCCATTGCCAGAAGGTCGAGGGGTCTAGCCACCATCGCCGCGCACGCTACGCCAACAACTAGCCCTATGCCCGCGATCGCGACATCTTCTGGGCCGCGGCCAAAGGTCGAGCCGATAGTCCACCGCCGCATGCTATCGAGGACGTCCGTGGAATATAGACCGATGATCGTCGCGCCCGATCCCAAAGCTGCGGAGACGCCGGCGCCCACCAGAATGAGCGTCAGGGGATCCTCAAACCGCCGCGATACGGCTAAGACCAGCAGCGTAGTAATACCCGCGCCAACGAGCGCGAGGGTAGTCCGCATACTGGTGGAGGTAGCAATACCAATGGCCGTGCCTAAGGCAACGAAGAAGGACGCGCCCGCGGTAACACCAATAAATCCTGGATCCGCTAACGGGTTTCTGGTCCACGATTGCGCCAGCACACCTGCCACAGCAAGGGCCGCGCCGGCGAAATAAGCCAAGAAGGTGCGCGGCATGCGCAGGTTCCACACGATATCGCGGATATCCTGCTCCCCTGCCCCGTGCAGGGCAGCGATAACCTCCCCGGGCGGAATCGAGCGGGATCCCACCGCCAAAGACGCCACCGCCAACACCAGGCTGGCGAGAATGAAGGCGACAAGGAGCACTTTATGACTCTGTGCCCGCGCCACTACCGTTGCGGGGGTGCCGGTGGTCGTAGGACTATCTGCTGCGGAATCCGCCTGGATTTGTTGGCCGTCCATCGTGGTTGCTGACAATTACAGCTTCTCTTCAAATTTATCTACTGCCCAGGGGATGGTCACCGGATTGGGCATACTCATGGCATTGCCGGTATCGGTATCCAAGTAGCGCACGCGACCCTCCTTGACAATGTCGAGGCCTTGGAAGGTCTTATCCTTCTTCAAGGCATCGGAGGAGCCGTTGTAGTCCAGGACAAAGAGGTAATCAACCTGGTTAAGCTTCGCGTAGTTTTCTGGGGCAATGTCGACGAAGAAGCTGCCGCCATCGCCCTGCAATGCATCGGGGATCTCCATGCCAAGGTCCTCGATAAATTGTCCACGCCCATCCTCCTCGGTGTATAGGCCAATTTTGCCGTCATAAGGCATGACGATGGCCGCAGACTTATCCTTCAATTCCGCGTGCTCGTGGCGGAACTCCTCGAAGGCCTTTTCGGTGTCATCGATAAGCTTATCGCCTTCGTCTTCTTTGTCCACCGCATCCGCGATGGTCTCTACCTGCTTTTCCCAGGGTACCTGCCAGTCTTCATAGCCGTTCGGCTTGACGGTGGTAGGCGCGATTTCTTCCAGGGATCCCTTCGTGCGTGCATCCACCGTCTGGTTCACCGCAATGATCTGGGTGGGGTCGGCCGCGGTGACCTGCTCAAAGGTATCCGCCGTAAATCCGGTCGCGGTATTATAAATCACCTCAGGCTTTGCGTCGCCCAAAAGTTCCTCTGCCCAGGGGCCGACGCCAGAAGGGTCGCCATCGCCCTCAGCACCCCACGGCGCCACCGTTACGGGAGTGATCCCCAGGGCAAGCAGCGTGTCGGCATCACCTAGACCCAGGCTAGCCACGCGCTGCTCGCTGGCAGCGTCGGTCGCCTGAGCTGTTTCATCACCATCACCACGCGAGCAACCGCCTAAAGCTACGGCTCCGGCGGAAAGCATTGCGACTGCGCCCATGGTGCGACGGCCGAAAATCTTCATGAGGTTAAGCCTTTCAATAAAGGAGGAAAATAACCTTGCTTACCCTATAACGCATAGCCCCGATTAGGCAAGGCTAAACTAAACTAGTAATTTTTTAGACACATGAACCCTTCCTTACGATCGGCCCCAATGTCTGCACACGACCTCATCCCCGTTACTTTGACCGCCAATAAACAGATACGTCCGCGCTTGCACCGGCTCACGTTCTACGCCGAGGCTTTCCGGACATACACCCTCTCTGGCCCCGATGAATTCTTTGGACTCGTCATGCCCCGAGCCGAACAGGAATTTACACCCTTCCCCGTCGACGGCATAAACCTCCGCTCGGCTGTGAGCGCGATCGACGAGGAGAGGAGGCCGGACCTGCGCTGGTACACCATCCGCGCGCTCCACTCGGAGGAGGCCACAGTCGATGTCGACGTGGTGACACACGGTGATTCAGGACCTGGCTCGCGGTGGATTCGCCGCGCACAAGCCGGAGATACAGCGGGATTCTTCACCTGCAACGCCCTGTGGCGGCCAACCGAGAAGCCACAACTTCTAGTCGCCGACGCATCCTCCTTGCCCGCGCTGCGGCACATTTTGGCCTACCAAGAAGACCATAACCCGGAAATGCTTCGGGCCACCGACGTTATAGCCGTGGTTACCAGCAACGACGAGGTAGAACCAGGCCTCGCAGCTAGATGGGAGGCGAGCGTACGCAGCCTGCGAAGTATTCATACCCAAGCGCACGAGGAGGCGGAGGCTGTCGTTGCCGCCCTGAGAGCGGACTATGCCGGTGCGCTGGGGCCAGGGTACGTATGGGCTTCCGGCGAGGGGAGGCTAGCAAAAAGCGTGCGAGGCCTCGCGGTGAATGAATGGGGCCTAGATACCACCGACGTCACGTGGGTACCCTACTGGTTTTATGGAAGGGCCCGGCCGTAAAGAAGTCCTAAAACGGCAAAGGCCCCGCCCCGAACCATAAGATTCGGAGCAGGGGCTGCGCTGGCTAATTTTTACTTAGCCTTCTCGATGATCTCAACGAGACGGAAGTGCTTGTCCTTGGACAGCGGGCGGGTCTCAGCGATGCGTACGAGATCGCCGATGCCTGCGGTTTCTTCCTCGTCGTGCGCCTTAACCTTCTTGTTAGAGCGCATGATCTTGCCGTACAGGGCGTGCTGCTTGCGGTCTTCCAGCTCGACAACGATGGTCTTGGTCATCTTGTCGGATACTACGTAGCCGGTGCGAACCTTAGGAGCGCCCTTGACCTTCTCCTTCTTCGGAGTAGGTGCCTTCTTGGAATCAGTCACGTTAGCCTCACTCATGATTAAGCCTCAGCTCCCGGAGCAACGGACAGGCCCAGCTCGCGCTCGCGCAGAACGGTGTAGATGCGGGCAATGTCGCGCTTAACCGTGCCGATGCGGCGGTTGTTGGTCAGCTGGCCAGTGGCCTTCTGGAAGCGGAGGTTGAACAGCTCTTCCTTCGCATCCTTCAGGCGGGACTGCAGCTCAGCGTTGTCGAGCTCACGGAACTCGTGGGCGGGGGTACCGGTTGCCATTAGAACTGGTCCTCCTTCTTGATGATGCGGACCTTGCAAGGAAGCTTCTGGCCTGCACGGCGCAGAGCCTCAATAGCAACGGCCTCGGTTGGGTAGCTCATCTCGAAAAGTACGCGGCCTGGCTTAACGTTAGCCACCCACTTCTCGACCGGGCCCTTACCGGAACCCATACGAACGCCAAGCGGCTTCTGGGTCAACGGACGGTCCGGGAAGATGTTGATCCACACCTTGCCACCACGCTTGACGTGGCGGTTGATGGCAATACGTGCGGCCTCAATCTGACGGTTGGTGATGTACGCCGGCTCGAGAGCCTGGATAGCGTAATCGCCGAAGTTGATGCGGTTACCGCCCTTGGACACGCCGCGACGGTTCGGGCGGTGCTGACGGCGGTACTTAACACGCTTAGGAATCAGCATGGATTAGCCCTCCTGCTTCTGCTGTGCACGCTGGCGGCGCTGGCCACCGCGGCGGGAGCGACCATTGCGGTCACGGCCACGGCCCTGTGCCGGAGCGTTCAGTTCGGACTCGCGTACGCCACCGACGACGTCACCCTTGTAGATCCACACCTTGATGCCAATGCGGCCGAAGGTGGTGTGGGCCTCTGCGGTGCCGTAGTCGATTTCGGCGCGAAGAGTGTGCAGCGGAACGCGACCCTCGTGGTAGCGCTCAACGCGGGACATTTCTGCACCACCCAGGCGGCCGGACAGCAGGATCTTGATGCCCTTAACCTGTGGCTGGCGCATAGCGGACTGGATAGCCTTGCGCATTGCACGACGGAATGCGACACGGTTAACCAGCTGCTCCGCGATGGAGTGAGCAACCAGGGTTGCGTTTGCGTCTACCTGCTTGACCTCGAGGATGTTGAGGGCAACCATCTTGCCGGTGAGCTTTTCCAGCTCGCGGCGGATGCGGTCAGCCTCAGCACCGCGGCGGCCAATCACGATGCCCGGGCGGGCGGTGTGAATGTCGACGCGGACGCGGTCGCGGGTGCGCTCGATGACGACGTCGGCAATGCCGGCGCGCTCGAGGCCCTTGTTGAGGTAGTTACGAATCTTGATGTCTTCGGCTACGTAGTTCGCGTAGTCCTTATCGGCGAACCAGTGGGTCTTCCAGTCGGAAGTGATGCCCAAACGTAGGCCGTGAGGATGGATCTTCTGGCCCATTACTTGGCCCCTTCCTGCTGGCTTTCGACAACCACGGTGATGTGGCTGGTGCGCTTACGAATCATGAATGCACGACCCTGTGCACGCGGCTGGAAACGACGCATGGTCGGACCCTCGTTGGCATAAGCCTCGGAGATGACCAGGGTGCGTGGGTCGAGGCCGAAGTTGTTCTCAGCGTTAGCGGCTGCAGAAGCAACGACCTTGGCAACTGGCTTGGAAGCACCCTGCGGTGCGTACTTCAGGATAGCCAGGGCTTCGCTTACGGACTTGCCGCGGACCAGATCGAGCACGCGACGTGCCTTCATCGGGGTGACGCGGACGTAGCGGGCCGTGGCGGATGCGGAGGTGATGGTCTCACTCATCGCTTATCGACGTCCCTTCTTGTCATCCTTGACGTGACCCTTAAAGGTCTTGGTTGGTGCAAACTCGCCCAGCTTGTGGCCGACCATGGAATCCTCGATGAAAACCGGCACGTGCTTGCGGCCGTCATGGACGGCGAAGGTGTGACCGATGAAATCGGGGAGAATGGTCGAGCGGCGAGACCAGGTCTTGATGACCTGCTTGGTGCCTGCATCGTTCTGAGCATCCACCTTGTTGAGGAGGTGCTCATCGACGAACGGGCCCTTCTTAAGGCTGCGTGGCATTGTTTACCTCCTCTTAGCGCTTCTTGTTCGGGCGACGACGGCGCACGATCATGTTGTTGGAGTAACGGTTCGGGTTGCGGGTGCGACCCTCCTTGTGGCCCCATGGGGACACAGGGTGGCGACCACCCGAGGTCTTACCCTCACCACCACCGTGTGGGTGGTCAACCGGGTTCATAACGACACCGCGGACGGTCGGGCGTACGCCCTTCCAGCGCATACGGCCGGCCTTACCCCAGCGGATGTTCATCTGCTCAGCGTTGCCAACCTCACCTACGGTGGCGCGGCAGCGGATATCCACACGGCGGATTTCGGAAGACGGCATACGCAGGACTGCGTACTTGCCTTCCTTACCCAGCAGCTGAATGGAAGCACCAGCGGAGCGAGCCAGCTTAGCGCCAGCGCCCGGCTTAAGCTCAACAGCGTGGATGATGGAACCGGTCGGGATGTTACGCAGAGGCAGGTTGTTGCCAACCTTGATATCTGCGTTGGGGCCGGACTCTACGATGGTGCCCTGCTTCAGGCCCTTCGGGGCGATGATGTAGCGCTTCTCGCCATCAACGTAGTGAAGCAGTGCGATGTTTGCGGTGCGGTTCGGGTCGTACTCGATGTGAGCGACCTTTGCCGGAATGCCGTCCTTGTCGTTACGACGGAAGTCGATCAGACGGTAACGGCGCTTGTGGCCACCGCCGATGTGGCGGGTGGTGATGCGGCCGTAGTTGTTACGGCCACCAGTCTTGCTCAGCGGGCGCAGCAGGGACTTCTCCGGAGTAGAACGAGTGATCTCGTCAAACTCAGAAACGGAGGATGCGCGGCGACCCGGAGTTGTCGGCTTGTACTTACGAATAGCCATAATTCTTCCTTTTCCTTTCGGCTCTCCGGTGGCGCTTAAGCGCCGCCGCCGAAGACGTCGATGGAGTCGCTGCCTTCACGGAGCGTCACGTATGCACGCTTGGTGGACTTACGCTGGCCGTAACCGGTGCGGGTGCGCTTACGCTTACCTGCACGGTTCACGGTGTTCACGGAGTCGACCTTAACGTCAAAGATCTGCTCTACGGCATCTTTAATCTGGGACTTGTTGGAGTCCGTGGAGACGTAGAACGTGTATACGTTCTGCTCCATCAGACCGTAGGACTTCTCGGATACAACCGGGGCGATGATGATATCGCGCGGGTTAGAAATCTTAGCCATTAGTTCTCCTCCTTATCCGCGCCGGTTGCGCGGTTGATGAAGGTGTGTAGCGCCTCAACGGAGAACACAACGTCATCGGAGTAGAGAACGTCGTAGGTGTTGAGCTGGCCAGCGTCCAGGATCTGGACGTTAGGCAGGTTATTAGCGCTACGACGAGCATTGATGTCCTCGCGGCCGATGACCAGCAGCACGTTCTTGCGCTCGGTCAGGGACTCGAGGAAGGCCTTGGCCGACTTGGTGGACGGCTTCTGGCCCGGTACGAGCTCTTCGATGACGTGGATGCGCTCGTTGCGAGCACGGTCAGACAGTGCACCGAAGAGAGCAGCCTTGATCATCTTCTTAGGGGTGCGCTGTGCGTAGTCGCGGGGCTGTGGGCCATGGACGGTGCCGCCACCGGTGTAGTGCGGTGCGCGGATAGAGCCCTGGCGTGCACGGCCGGTGCCCTTCTGACGGAAAGGCTTGCGACCACCACCGCGGACGTCGCCGCGGGTCTTGGTTGCGTGGGTGCCCTGGCGTGCAGCAGCAAGCTGAGCGTTAACAACCTGGTGCATCAAAGCAATGGATGCCTCGGTGTCAAAGATTTCAGCTGGCAGGTCTACAGAGCCGTTGGTCTTACCCTCGGAAGTGTGGACGTCTAGCTTGAGGTTGCTCATGCGTGTGCACCGCCCTTCACTGCGGTCTTAACGGTGACGAGGCCGCCGCGCGCACCGGGGATAGCACCCTTGATGAGCAGCAGGTTGGACTCGGCATCGATTTTCTGAATCTTCAGGTTCTGGGTGGTCACGCGGTCGTGGCCCATACGGCCAGCCATGCGCTTGCCCTTGAAGACGCGGCCCGGGGTAGCAGCGCCGCCGATGCCGCCAACGCGGCGGTGAGCGGCCTGGTTACCGTGAGCTGCGCCCTGGCCTGCAAAGCCGTG
The DNA here is from genome assembly GCF_022347435.1 of Corynebacterium sp. ACRPE. Lineage (NCBI taxonomy): Bacteria > Bacillati > Actinomycetota > Actinomycetes > Mycobacteriales > Corynebacteriaceae > Corynebacterium > Corynebacterium sp. ACRPE. The sequence goes on from NZ_JAKRNA010000021.1 coordinate 23,326, forward strand.
GCGCTTCATGCCACCAGCGTAACCGTGGCCCTTGGTCTTACCGGTGACGTCAACGAAGGAGATGCCCTCGAAGATGTCAACCTTGACCTCTTGGCCAACCTCGTAGGCAGAGGTGTCGTCCATGCGGATTTCCGCAACGTGACGGCGCGGGGTTACGCCAGCCTTCTTGAAGTGACCACCAACCGGCTTGTTTGCCTTGCGTGGGTCGATTTCGCCAAAGGCGATCTGGATGGCGCTGTAGCCATCGGTTTCGGGGGTGCGAATCTGGGTGACAACGCATGGCCCTGCCTCGACGACGGTAACCGGCACAACGCGGTTGTCCTCGTCGAAGACCTGGGTCATGCCGAGCTTCTTGCCCAGAATGCCCTTGATCTCGTTTTCACTCATTATTTGTTCTCCACCAAAGTCGCTTACTGGATGTTCACGTCGACGCTTGCCGGAAGATCGATGCGCATAAGAGCATCAACGGTCTTCGGGGTTGGGTCGAGAATGTCGATCAGGCGCTTGTGAGTGCGCATCTCGAAGTGCTCGCGAGAGTCCTTGTACTTGTGCGGAGAACGAATAACTGCGTATACGTTCTTCTCGGTTGGGAGCGGCACTGGGCCAACTACACGAGCACCGGTACGGGTAACGGTCTCGACGATCTTCTTTGCAGAAGCGTCGATAGCCTCGTGGTCATAGGCCTTCAGCCGAATGCGGATTTTTTGTCCCGCCACGCTTATCCTCTTCCTCGCTTCCCCACTTTCACATTCCCGGCGTTTCCGGGGCGTGAAGCGGTGGGAAATTGCTTCTCGATTTCTCTATAACGTTGTCCGGGCTTGGGGCCTGACACAACGCCAGTGGTCTGACTGTCATGACGACCAAGAGTTGCGGTACATGGCAAGGGCCAGAACGCAGTGCTCTCGACGGGGTACAAGACCCGTAGTCAAAGTATTGTGAAGAGGACGGTTTTCACGCATTACACGTGGAGAGTGTCCAATTCGTCTACTGCCGCTGTTTATTTGCCATGCCCCTTCTCCGGTCCATCTTCTCGGGGTGTCACTGCTCTAACGCGGACCTAGCCCGATTGGATGACCTTCCAGTCAATGCTTCAGGTTTCCCTGAACCATGGCGACAACGAAGGTGTCATGTTCGCTTTACCAGCTCAGCGTCTCCCCGAGACTCACGCTTGGCGACGTCCGCCGCCATCACCGAATCTCGGTTCTCGCTGCCCTGTTAAAGCAACCTTTGTATTTAAGCATGTTGGGCTGCGGTTTTTCAAGCCGCGCATTAAACCGTGCCAAAAATCACGTTTTGGAAAATTTTGTTGGCTCACACCCCACACTCGCTTGAGAAGTATCTAAGCTCGGAGGCAATGGCCTCGGACAATTTGTCCTGCCTAGATATCTAAATATCGCGTTCATGCATCACCCTACAAAGAAAGGCACACTCGCCCATGTCTGAGAACAAGACTCCTGCACAAAACACCGACAACCAGGTTCCTGCTTCCGAGGAGCGCGAGGTCAATAACAACCTGGAGACCCAGTACGGCACCACCACCATCGATGATGTCGTGGTGTCCAAGATTGCCGGTATCGCTGCCCGCGAGGTCTCCGGCGTGGATTCCCTGGGTGGCGGCGGAGCCCGCATGATCGGGAATATCCGCGAGTCCTTCGGTGCTTCTGAGGACGTCCGCCAGGGCGTCGACGTTGAGGTTGAAGACGGCACCGCTCGCATCGAGATTGCCATCACCGCTGAGTACGGCGTAGCTATCCACGAGCTTGCCGAGGCCATCCGCCGCAACATCATGAATGCTGTTGAGCGCATGACCGGCCTGAGCGTCGAGCGCGTCAACGTTGTTGTTCACGACGTAAAGCTGCCGAAGGATGAGTCCGAGGCGGAAGACCAGGCTGCTTTGAACCAGGGTCAGGCTTAAGCCTAATGCCTGAGCCCCGAGCACGTTTTGAGCTCGAGGTAAGCCACGCCCGCGCTATTGCAGAGGCAGTCCAGAAGGTACGCGGCGTCGCCGCGCTCGACGGTGGTTCGTTCGGTTCGGTGAGTTTGTACCTACCGGGCGAACGCATCGTCGGCATGCGGCGGCCCGACCCGCGCGATGATCGCCACCTGCAGATCAACATTCGCGTTGATATCAGCGCCGCGCCGGACCTGTATGCCTTGGCAGAAGATATTCGGTCCGCCGCCCGTGGGGCTTGTCCCGAACTGCAGCGCATTGACGTTGAGTTTTCTGACGCCGTAGATGGCTTATCCGCTGCTCCATCGAAGGAATAGATATGAAGAATTACACCACTTTGGGCATCATTTCCGGCCTTATTCTTGCCTTCTTCTTGCACCTAGGCTGGGGTCCTACTTTGCTCGCCGTACTCCTTGCCGCAATCGGCGGCATTGTGGGAGCACACTTTGATGGCCGTATCGATCTCACTTCTGTGTGGAATGGCCTCATTGGTAAGGAGAAAGGCCAAGGTTAATGACAGATAGTTCCACTCAGGGCCACACGCGTATCTCGCTGCGGACCATGGAACGCATCGTTACCGCCGCGATTGCTAGCGTGCCCGGCACCAAGGCTATAGAGGCCAAGCTAGCGGGCATCGGCGGCCGCGGTTTTCCACGGGTCTCGGTCCAAATGGACTCGGAGCGCGAGGTAGCGGCCGTCAACGCCACCATTGGCGTAGTGTGGCCTTCGCCGGTCACCACGGTGGCGGAACATACTCGTGCCGCCATCTCGGAGGCCATCGCGGCACACACCGGTTATTCCACAACTCGCGTCAATGTCACCGTCGGCGGTTCCGTTCCGGGCAATCGAGTAACTTCCGCAGAGGTGGAGCAGCGCCAGGTCGCTGCTGCCGTCGCGCCACGCATCACGCCCTCGCCGGTATGGCAGCCGGTCACTGCAAAGTCGGTGAATGTACGCAGCATTGCCACACCGCAGGAGGCACCGGTGCGCACCATCGCTGCGCCGGCTAATGGCGTCGCAGTGCAGTCCGTGGACACCCCGCGCGAGACCGAGGTACGCAACATTTCCATTGACCTCCCAGACCACCAGCTGCGTGAGATTTCGTCCCCGAGCGACCACACGGTGCGGCCAATCAGGGAACCCAAGCCGGTCCGTGTGCACAGCGTGGCTACGCCTCGCCCAGCCAGGTTGATCCCTAGTGGGCAGGTTCGTCCACTGGCACGGAAGGTTCAGGTAGCAACTCCTCGTCCGCAGCCGCTGCGCGAGATTGAAATTCGCCACGAATGGACTCCGCGCCGCGTCGAGGCCCCCAAGTCTGCTCCTGCGCGCACGGTAAAGGCCCCGCGGCCACAACCGCTCAAGCGCATTGAGGTCACGCCGGCAAATCCTCGGCCGTTGCACGTCGATGCGCCACGACCCGAGCCCCTGCGCGCCATTTCCATTAACCCGTACCGCCCACAAGGAGGCAATAATGGCTGATCAGCACATGCCTGAACACTTTGGGCAGCAGCCGAAGGCGTCTCCAGCGGCGCGTACTTGGGCCGTGATTCTAGGGCTCTTGCTGCTCGCCGCGGGCGTCGTCGGCGTGCGCGAGACGTGGCTGGTGGGATCCGGTTCCGACGCGCAGTCGTGGGTACAGCCGGTACTTAATCTCATTGCTACTGAAGAGCTGCAGACCTGGATGATCTGGGCCGGCGTTGCCTCCATTGTCGTAGGCCTGATTTTCCTCTTCGCGGCAGTGAAGACGCGCCGCACCACGCACATGCAACTTGCCTCCGATACCGCGTCCATGTGGATGCGGCCGGTGGATATCGCTCGCCTCTCTTCGGCCACTGCTCGCCGTGTTCCGGGCGTGGCCTCGGCGCAGACCTCCGCGGATAGCAAGACTGCCAAGGTCACCGTCAACGGCGATACGGACGATGCGGAGCTGCAGGGCCGGGTGGAGACGGCGGTAACGCGCTGCCTGGCTCACCTCAAGAATCCACCGCAGGTCACCGTGGCTGTAGAGAAGATTCCGGAGTTGGATAACAATGTCTAGAAAACTTGCTACCTTTGACCGCATTCTGCTGGGCCTGCTGGGAATCATCCTCATCGCTTTGGGTGTGTGGCCTATCTTGATCCACTTCAATGTGGAATTTGCCAAGTACTTAGCCCTGTGGGTGGACCACGATACGTGGAAGAGCCTGGCGGACAATGATTGGTGGGTGTGGGCGCTAGCCGGCGGCTCCGCACTGCTACTTATTCTGGGGCTGTGGATTGTGGTGGCCAATCTGCGCCACCGCCGCTTCAATAACGTGGAGTCCGCTTCTTCCAATGACAAGGGCTCTATCACGACGTCGATGAACGCTATCGCCGGCGCCGTGGCCCAAGATTTGGATGGAGTCAAGGGAGTAGACCATGTAGAGCGCCTCGTGGCCTATGACCGCGCGCGGCCCACGCTGCAGTACACGGTGACGGCAAATCCGGACACCCAGGTGGAGCGCCTTACTGGCGCCGTTGAAACCAATGAACGCGATTTCCGCGCAGCGTTTCCGGACGCCGATTTGGACACCATCTACAAGCTGCAGTTCAGCAAGGTAGGTCCGATGAAGGACCTATCCGAATAACGGGTTAGGAGTCTCCGCCACCAAGATTTCCTGAACGGTCCCAAGACGGGCCGACTCGCCGCCCCCGAGAATCATTTCCAATTCCTCGCCGGGGCGGCATTTTTCTATGCGCTGCCAAGAGTAGTCCTGGCGAGTTACGCGGCGGTTTTGCTTAGCAAATAGGTGCAGGCCGTGGTCGAGAACCCCGATAGTCTCGCAGAAACGCAGAACAAAAACATAATCACCGAGCTCTTGCCTCTTGAGGCCTTCAAGATTTGGGCGCTCGGTGTTAAGCCGCATGAGGATGGAGACTACTCCGAAGCGGTGTTCAAACCCCTCCGTATCACGAATGGTGAAGGGACGGCCGGGGCCTGTAGGGCGAATAGAATTGTAAGCCCACACCACGGGCTGGGTATCGGACCGCCGCACAATGATGTGGGTGGGAGTGGCGGTAATGCGGTAAGCAGGGGCGTCGGCAAGCACGAGCCACTCCCCGGCCGCAACGCGGCCGCCTTCTAAAGGTAGCAGGGGCGGGTGGACGCCCGCTTGGCGCTCCAATTCTGCTACCAGCTCCGCATCGCTCGCACCCCAACCGATTCCTCGATTAGCCAGCATGGCAAAGAAGGTGGGAAGGCTCAGATCGGGTTGGCCCTCCCAGGCGCGGCGGAGGGACTCGAGGGTGGGGTCGATGCGGGTGGGATCATCCATATCCCTACAGACTATACCGGCCCAAGCATACCGGGCCCATCGCAGCCCAGAAGAATCGTACGGACGGCAGCAACACCATATGGGGCGAGCGTGAAATATAGATCAAAAAATCCGCGCCACCCGAAGGTGGAGCGGACTCTTTAGAGCTCTACTGAGCGGTTACGGGGTATCGATTACTCGATAACCTTGGTAACGCGGCCAGCGCCGACGGTGCGGGAGCCCTCGCGGATAGCGAAGCGCAGGCCCTCGTCCATAGCGACCGGCTGGATGAGCTCAACGGACATCTCAACGTTGTCGCCAGGCATAACCATCTCGGTGCCCTCTGGCAGGTTAACAACACCGGTAACGTCAGTGGTACGGAAGTAGAACTGCGGACGGTAGTTGTTCATGAACGGGGTGTGGCGGCCGCCCTCGTCCTTCTTCAGGACGTAGACGGAACCCTCGAACTTGGTGTGCGGGGTGTAAGCGCCCGGCTTGATAACAACCTGGCCACGCTCAACGTCCTCACGCTTGGTACCACGCAGAAGCAGACCACAGTTGTCGCCAGCCTCGGTGTAGTCCATCATCTTGCGGAACATCTCGATACCGGTAACGGTGGTGTTCTGGGACTTCTCCTGGATACCGATGATCTCAACGTCCTCGTTGACGTTCAGACGGCCACGCTCAACACGGCCGGTAACAACGGTACCGCGGCCGGTAATGGTGAAGATGTCCTCGATAGGCATCAGGAACGGCTGGTCGGTAGCGCGCTGCGGATCTGGGATGGAGTTGTCGCAAGCTTCCATCAGGTCAACAACGGACTGTACCCACTTCTCATCGCCCTCAAGAGCCTTCAAAGCGGAAATGTGGGTGATAGGAGCTTCCTCATCGTAGTCCTGCTCTGCGAGCAGCTCACGGATCTCCATCTCAACGAGCTCGATGATTTCCTCATCATCAACCATGTCGCACTTGTTCAGTGCAACGAGGATGTAAGGAACGCCAACCTGGCGAGCAAGCAGAACGTGCTCACGAGTCTGCGGCATCGGGCCATCGGTTGCAGCAACAACCAGGATAGCGCCGTCCATCTGAGCAGCGCCGGTAATCATGTTCTTGATGTAGTCGGCGTGGCCCGGAGCGTCAACGTGTGCGTAGTGGCGCTTCGGGGTGGAGTACTCAACGTGGGAGATGTTGATGGTAATACCGCGCTCCTTCTCCTCAGGAGCCTTGTCGATCATGTCGAACGCGAATGCCTCGTTCTCCTCAGGGTACTGGTCAGCCAGAACCTTGGTGATCGCTGCGGTGGTGGTGGTCTTGCCGTGGTCGACGTGTCCGATGGTGCCGATGTTCACATGCGGCTTCGTACGCTCGAACTTCTCCTTTGCCACTGTATGTCCTCCTGGACTATATGGTGGCTACGACCTTCGCAGCCACGTGGTTGACAGTTGTCATTGGCACCCGACCCACAGTCAGTGGGGCAAAGCGCTAATGACGCTTTCTTTACGTGCCAGTTACACGATCCTAGATTTATGTCGCGGTTTTTTCAAACCGCCATTATAGGAGGTAACCCCGCGAAAAATCGCGGCCATTTCCCTCGACAAGAATCTTTCTAAAAGGATCCTGGGAGGGTAACGGCCGGCTCAATTCACAACTTAGGAGCCTAAGCTGCAAACTCAGCCCGCCGCTACCCTGGCCCAGTTGTCCCGCCCCGCGGCGGGTCTGGCATCTACTGGCGAAGACTACCAGCCCGACTAAACCGCGGAAGAGACGGGGCTAGCGCTTAGTTAGCGCCGCCGGTGCGCTCCTCGATGATCTCCTGTGCCACGGAGGAAGGAACCTCTGCGTAGGAATCGAAGACCATGGTGAAGTTTGCGCGGCCTGCGGTGGAGGAACGCAGGTCACCGATGTAACCGAACATCTCGGACAGCGGCACCTTAGCCTTAACGACCTTCGCACCGGAGCGGTCTTCCATAGCGAAGACCTGGCCACGGCGGGAGGAGATGTCACCGTTAACGGTACCCATGTACTCCTCAGGGGTAACGACCTCAACGGCCATCATTGGCTCCAGCAGAACCGGCTTAGCCTTGGCCATAGCTTCCTTGAATACCTGGGAGCCGGCCAGCTTGAAGGCCATCTCGGAGGAGTCGACGTCGTGGTACTGGCCGTCTTCCAGGGTGGCCTTGATGTTGACCATCGGGAAGCCTGCCAGGTAGCCGTACTGCATAGCGTCCTGGATACCAGCGTCGACGGAAGGAATGTATTCCTTCGGAACGCGGCCACCGGTAACGGCATTCTCGAATGCGTAGGTTGCGGACTCGCCCTCTTCCAGGGTCTCTGGGTCCGGGTTGTACGGCTCGATGGTGCAGATAACCTTTGCGAACTGGCCGGAACCACCGGTCTGCTTCTTGTGGGTGTATTCCATGGACTCAACCTTCTTGCGGATGGTCTCACGGTATGCAACCTGCGGGTTACCGATGTTTGCTTCGACCTTGAACTCGCGCTTCATGCGGTCAACCAGGACATCGAGGTGGAGCTCACCCATGCCGCCGATAACGGTCTGGCCGGTCTCTTCATCCAGTTCAACGGTGAAGGTTGGGTCCTCAGCAGCAAGCTTCTGAATGGCGTTACCCAGCTTCTCCTGGTCAGCCTTGGTCTTTGGCTCAATGGAAACCTTGATAACCGGATCCGGGAAGTCCATGGACTCGAGGATGATCTGGTCATCCTTATCACACAGGGTGTCACCGGTGGTGGTCTCCTTCAAACCAACAACTGCGTAGATGTTGCCGGCGTCTGCCTGCTCAACAGGGTTCTCCTTGTTGGCGTGCATCTGGAAGAGCTTACCGATGCGCTCCTTCTTGCCCTTGGTGGAGTTCATAACCTCGGTACCCGGGGTGACCTGGCCGGAGTAGACGCGGATGAAGTTCAGCTGGCCGAAGAACGGGTGAGCTGCAATCTTGAAGGACAGTGCGGAGAAGGAAGACTCCACGGAAGGCTTACGGGTGAGCTGGTTGTCCTCGTTGCCGACCTCGTGGCCGATAACCTCGCCAACGTCCAGCGGGTTAGGCAGGAAATCAACAACAGCGTCCAGCAGCGGCTGCACGCCCTTGTTGCGGTAAGCGGTACCGCAGTAAACCGGGTAAATCTCGGAGTTGATGGTCAGCTTACGGATGCCGGCCTTGAGCTCGTCAATGGTCAGCTCCTCGCCGCCGAAGTACTTCTCCATGAGCTCTTCGTCGGACTCAGCAACAGTCTCGACCAACTTCTCGCGGTACTCAGCCGCCTTGTCCTTGAGGTCCTCAGGGATATCTTCAACAACAGGCTCTGCACCGGTCTCGACCTTGCCGCGCCAGGTCAATGCCTGCATGTTCAGCAGATCAACGATGCCGTCGAAGTCATCTTCAGCACCAATAGGCAGCTGCATTACCAGCGGCTTAGCGCCCAGGCGGTCCTCAATGGTGGAGACGGTGTAGTAGAAGTCTGCGCCCAGCTTGTCCATCTTGTTGACGAAGCAGATACGCGGAACGTCGTACTTAGCAGCCTGACGCCACACCTGCTCGGACTGCGGCTCCACACCTTCCTTACCGTCGAAGACTGCGACGGCGCCATCAAGGACACGCAGGGAACGCTCAACCTCAACGGTGAAGTCAACGTGACCCGGGGTGTCAATGATGTTGATCTGGTTGTTGTTCCAGAAGCAGGTCACGGCAGCGGAGGTAATGGTGATGCCGCGTTCCTTCTCCTGTGCCATCCAGTCAGTGGTGGAAGCACCGTCGTGGGTCTCGCCCACCTTACGGTTGATACCGGTATAGAAGAGAATACGCTCGGTGGTGGTCGTCTTACCAGCATCGATGTGGGCCATGATGCCGATGTTGCGGACCTTGTTCAGGTCCTTAAGCACTTCTTGTGCCACGTTTATACCCCAACTTAATAGTCGTCGACGCCGTGACCAGGTTTCTGGCTATGACGCCTGCATGGATAAGGTCATGTATATTTTTGCCACTATTTGGCCGTCCTCGGAGCAGCCTGCCCCTAGACTTCCATCGCTTCAGTGTACTGGACACTCCACGATGCCGCTGGACTGGGCAGGGATACCGCCCAGAGATCACACCCATTAGGGCAAAAAATGGCCCAAGCAAGAGATATGGAGTTTTGTGTTGCCGCGGCGGGAAAACTGCCGACAGCCAGCGCGAAACTTGTTTCTCGTTGCTTGGGCCATTGATGTGGGTGCTGAAATTACCAGCGGTAGTGGGCGAAGGCGCGGTTAGCCTCTGCCATCTTGTGAGTATCCTCACGACGCTTAACGGAAGCGCCGAGGCCGTTGGAGGCATCCAGGATCTCGTTTGCGAGACGCTCAATCATGGAGTTCTCGCGACGCTGGCGGGTGAAGGTCACCATCCAGCGCAGTGCCAGGGTGGTAGCACGGTCAGGGCGAACCTCAACCGGCACCTGGTAGGTAGCGCCACCGACACGGCGGGAGCGAACCTCGAGGTCTGGGCGGATGTTGCCCAGTGCCTTCTCCAGGGTGCCAACCGGATCGGTACCGGTCTTCTCGCGGCAAGCCTCGAGAGCGCCGTAGACGATGCGCTCTGCGGTGGACTTCTTGCCGTCCTGGAGGATCTTGTTGACGAGCATGGTTACCTGCTCGGAGTTGTATACCGGGTCCTTGACTACAGGACGCTTCGGAGCAGCATTCTTACGCATTGTTTATTACTGTCCCTTCTTTGCGCCGTAACGGGAACGTGCCTGCTTACGGTCCTTGACACCCTGGGTATCCAGAGCGCCGCGGACGATCTTGTAACGAACACCAGGAAGGTCCTTCACACGGCCGCCGCGAACGAGGACCATGGAGTGCTCCTGCAGGTTGTGGCCCTCACCCGGAATGTAGGCGGAAACCTCAATGCCGGTGGTCAGGCGAACACGAGCAACCTTACGCAGTGCTGAGTTCGGCTTCTTAGGAGTGGTCGTGTACACGCGGGTGCATACACCGCGACGCTGCGGGGAACCCTTCAGCGCAGCAGTAGACACCTCAGAACGCTTGCTGTGGCGGCCCTTGCGGACCAGCTGCTGAATAGTTGGCATTTAACAGTCTTTCTGTCGAATCGCACCGAAACCAAAAGAAAGGAACCAAACATGCAAAAATGGGCGCTCTTTCCCGGGGCGCTGCCGCATGTCCAGAACTCTTTCCAAGGTCGATGCCTTGTTAAGGATCAGACTCTTCACCGCGCGCCAAGATGGCACGCATAGTGAACTGTCGTTTAGAGTAGCAAACCGTTCGCGCTTGATACAAAACGCGATGGGCGCCTTCCTCCTGCTAGGACCATTCCCATACTAAATCCGCCTCAGCAACCTTGGTGGCAAAGTAGTCCTTTTCCTGTGTTTCCCAGGTTTCAAACCACTGCTCGTAGTCAGGCTCGCGGGCGATGGCGCGTTCGCGACGTAGGTCGCGGGGGCCATCGATAAGCACGCTAATTACCGTTCCCCGCTCCTTCGCTGCTGCAATATTGGCCGGGGTTACCGAGCCCACGCCTTCCACAATGAGGTCATCGCGCACGTCCAGGCTAGCCCAGTCTCCAGGGGCGTCTGCCTCCCAATCCCAGCGCCAATAGCCGGGGTTCATGGTGCGCAACACCTGCTCTGCCACCATGTCAGAGCCCTTGTCCAAACCGTGCCAGCCGGGATAGAACTCATCGAGGTGTACCACGCGCCAATTGGTGCGCTCAGCCAGCGCGGCGGAAGTCCAGGTTTTTCCGGCGCCCGAAGGGCCGTCGATAAGCACGGTCACTGGCTTGAAGGCACGCTTTCTGGCTGCCGTCAGCTTGACGACGTCCTCTAAAAGGCGCTCTAGTTGGCTATCAAAGTCCATGGTCGCTAAATCACTGCTTTCGCGGTTTATAGGCCGAAGAATTTCCAGGCCCCAGTGAGTACCGAAACTACCACCGGTACAAAAGCGAGGACAGTACCTAGGGCCATAATCCACCCATCGCGGGCCCGCAGGCGGGACGCGCGCGCCCATGTCCGTGCCCCTCCTCCAGGTGGAGTACGACCAAATCCGCGCGCCTCCATAGCCGTGGCCAACTTGCCACCGCGGCGCAGCGCGATGACCAGTAGCCCGAAGGACATAGTAAGCAGATGCTTCAGCTTGCCGACGTCCGTCAGTCCCCTCGCCCTGCGCGCCATACCCAACGACTGCCAGTCAGACTGGAAGAGCGTCATCATTCGCACACCGGCCACCGCACCAATAACAAACCGCGAGGGTAGCTTCAGGATCTGCGAGAGGGCATCGCCCAAATCGGTCGGATCAATATCGCGGGCAAGCACCACCATGGGCAACGCTACGGCGAAGACGCGCAGTGTAATAGCAACTGCCAGGGTGAGGGAATTTTCAGTGACATGAATAAGCCACCACTGGAAGTATTCGGTACCGCTGGGTTCACCGTAAAGCAGCATGGAAATGCCGGAAATCGGGGCAACTAAGAAAAGGAACCATCCGGCCTTAAAGACTCGCACCCACGATACCCCGCATAGCGGGGCGAAGATGAGTGTAAGCACTAGCGATACCGCTGCCGAAACCCAGTCAATGGATGCCAAAATGGGAGTGACCCAGATAAACATCAAAAACACTCGCGTCAGCGGATTGGCCCCGCGCAAAAGGTTAGGCACCCTCCACCTCCACATGATGATCCCCTAAAGCCTGGATAAACAAAGGATCGTGAGTAATGGAGGCGACGGTGGTACCACCATCGGCCAGCTCGCGTAGCAAGCGGACCAGCTCCACAAAGGTCTGCGGATCCTGCCCAAAAGTAGGCTCATCAAGGAGTACTACCTCAGGTGAGGTTACCAACGCAGTAGCTACTGAAAGGCGGCGCTTCTCGCCTCCAGAAAGCGTGAAGGGATTAGCCTCCAAAAGGTGCTCCAAACGCAGGGAATCCACCAATTGGGCTATGCGCTCTTCTGGCGGTTGTACTCGCATGACTTTTGGTGCCACGCGCAGCTCTTCCGCTACGGTGCGAGAAACGAACTGGTGCTCCGGGTTTTGGAATACGAATCCAATGCGGTCTGCTAGCTCGCGAGACTTCCACCGAATCGGTGGGCCCTTGACCCCACGGCGCACAAAGTCTGCCACTCCGATCTCGCCGGATATGGCCGGCAGCAAGCCCGCCATAGTCATCAGCCAGGTCGATTTTCCTGCACCATTGGGACCTGTAATCACAGTTGAAGCGCCCGCCGGCAGAGAAATCGTGCGCGGTGGGCCGAAGCGAGTAACCAAATCCTTACTCCAGAGAGCAGCGTCGCCTTCCCTAGCTACACCATCGCTCAATTCACGGGCCTGCGGGAGCCCTTCGACACGGCGGCGCATTGCCACCTGCTCAAAGGGACCATCGGCCACGATGCGCCCCTGCGCAAGCTCCACAGCGCGGTCAAGCAATCCCTCCCAGGCCGAATGTTGGTGCTCTACCACGACGAGGGTAGCCCCAGTCTCTTCTACCAGTGCAGAAACGGCGCGAACCACATCGCGTGCGCCGGCAGGGTCAAGATTGGCAGTTGGTTCATCAAGCAGCACCACGCCAGCCCCCATAGCGATTACACCTGCTAAAGCAAGGCGTTGCTTTTGCCCACCAGACAGGCGCTCGGTGGGGAAATCCATATCCACGAACGGGCCGACCAGGTCCTTGGCCGCGGCAACACGGCGCCAAATCTCTTTCCTCGGATACGCTAGGTTCTCGCAGCCGAATGCAATATCGTCTCCCACCCGAGCTGAGATAACCTGCGAATCTGGGTCTTGCAACACCAGCCCTACGGGAATGGAATGCCCCGGCTCTTCTACCGCGCCAGTGGAATCTTCCAAGAGGATCTCTCCGACGCGGATTCCCTCTTCATCAGAGCCCAGCACCCCGGCTATAGCAGCTAGGAATGTGGACTTGCCGGAACCAGAGTCGCCGCAAAGCAATACCCGCTCGCCCGGCTCAATAACCAGGTCAATATCAGCTAACGCTGGCTGGGTGCGCCCGGCATGCGTCCAGCCAAAACCGCGGGCGGTAATTTTTGTGGGCCTTCCCGCCAGAGTGGAAAAGTCAGTCACAGTGCCAACACGCCCTAAGCGCGCTGTTCACGGCCTGCGGCGAAACGATCCAAAGCGCCTGCCTTCGCCAGCGCCTTCACCACAAAGTAGCCCAAAGCACCGGCCAAGATAGCACCGGAGATAGTCAGCGTAACCAAATAGATCATTTGGAACTCGAAGGAGCGAGCCAAGTTACCAGAAAGGAATAGCTCGAGAATAAAAGCACCCCAGCCAGCCGCCATGTGAACTGGCCCCCAAAAGTTGGACTGGTTTAATTCTAGGCGGTGAGGGGTTCAAGGGCCTGATTCCGATATTGCATCGGGGTCAGGCCCTTGAGTCGTTGTTGGATGCGTTCGGTGTTGTA
>NZ_JAKRNA010000022.1:0-34293 GCF_022347435.1 Corynebacterium sp. ACRPE
GCTCGAAAAGGGCCACCAATTCTTCCCGCTGCCCCGCCGACAACGAACTACGCGTATGCATACAACTGCTCCCCACTAGTAGGTAACTGATTTCTCAGTCCAACTAATGGGGAGCAGTTCACCATCGCGTATGGCGGGGTTCCTTTTCGCGTAGGGTGGCTGCCATGAAACTCATTGGCCTTACAGGCGGAATTGGCAGTGGCAAGTCAACAGTTGCAACGCTCTGCCGCGAACGAGGGTGGCGCGTGGTAGACGCCGATGGCATTGCCCGCGACGTCGTCAAGCCCGGGCGGCCTGCGTTAGCGGAGCTGGCGGCAGCATTCGGAGAAGATATCCTCTTGGCGGACGGCAGCCTCAACCGCAAAGAATTAGCTCAGCGAGCCTTTGTGGATAAGGAACATACCGAGTTGTTGAACTCCATTACCCATCCACGCATCCAAGCGGAAACGCAGCGCCAATTCGACGAGGCACGTGAAGAAGGCTATGACTTTGCCGTTTACGATATGCCGCTATTGGTGGATAACGGTTTAGACAAAGACATGGACTACGTCATCGTGGTCGACCTGGCCGTCGAAGAGCGCGTCCGTCGCCTCGTAACTTCACGCGGGCTGGAAGAGGACGATGCGCGACGTCGCATAGCAGCGCAGGTAACGGATGAGGTAAGACTAGCCGCGGCCACGCACGTCATTGACAACAACGGCACGCTGGAGCAGCTGCGTGCGCGAGCGGCCGAGGTCATGAACCGTATAGAAGCGGAGTCATAGACGCGGGGTCACCCAAACTTTAACCGTTGGGTGGTTAGAGTTTACGCAGTTTCGAAGTTGCGTTAACTTTCGCGTCTTAAGCTACTCGCCGTGGGAACGTGGGATACTGGGCCTTTTGATAATCACGCAGCGCGAGAACTGCTCGCTAGCTTGCGTGATGGCTCTTTCGATCTCAAAGCCTTTCAGAAGTCATGTGCCGAAGAGCCCATGGACTCCGATGACGCAGAAACCATGATCGCACTGGGCGCCTTGTTGAAGCTGAAAGCTGATGCGCTGCCGGAAGGAATCCACCGCGAGGCTCTTGCGCCCCTGTATACGCCGCAGTCTAAAGCGTGGCTGCGCCGCCGCATTAATAGTGCGATGCGACCAGAGACGTCTTCTGTTTATGCGCTGTGGGAGACCACCGGCGAGCTGGAAGAGTGGCTGCGCACCGCGCAGGACTCCTTGCCGTGAACATAGCTAGCCGCGCCATATAAGCAGTAGAGTAGTGGGCATGGCTTTTGCTGCTGAACATCCTCTTATTCCAAATTCCGAGCACCGCGTCGTCAGCGAGGTCGAGCGCACCCCAGGTGAGTTTCAGGTTGTCTCTGAATACGAACCGGCCGGCGACCAGCCCGCCGCCATTGCAGAGCTCCATGAACGCCTCAACCGCGACGAGCGCGATGTCGTACTCATGGGTGCTACCGGTACAGGTAAGTCCGCCACAGCTGCGTGGTTGATCGAAAAACAGCAGCGACCCACGCTGGTAATGGCGCCAAATAAGACCCTGGCAGCGCAGCTAGCGAACGAGCTGCGCCAACTCTTGCCGCATAACGCGGTGGAGTACTTCGTCTCTTATTATGACTACTACCAGCCAGAGGCTTATATTGCGCAGACGGATACCTATATTGAGAAGGATTCGTCCATCAACGAGGACGTAGAGCGCCTGCGTCACTCGGCTACTTCGGCCCTGCTGTCCCGCCGGGACGTGGTGGTTGTGTCCTCCGTATCGTGCATTTACGGCTTGGGTACCCCGCAGTCCTATTTGGATCGCTCGGTCATTATTTCCGTGGACGAGGAGTTGGACCGAGACCGATTCCTGCGTTTGTTGGTGGATATCCAATACGAACGCAACGATGTGGGATTTACCCGCGGTACATTCCGTGCCAAGGGCGATACGGTCGATATCATTCCGGCTTATGAGGAACGCGCAGTGCGCATTGAATTCTTCGGTGATGATATTGATTCTCTCTACTACATTCACCCCGTCACTGGCGATGTCATCGAGGAAGTAGATGAGGTGCGCATCTTCCCCGCGACCCACTACGTGGCAGGACCCGAACGCATGGAAAAGGCCGTAGCCGCCATCAAAGAGGAATTGGCCGAGCGCCTGGAGGATCTGGAAAACCGCGGCAAACTGCTGGAGGCACAACGGCTTCGCATGCGCACGGAATACGATCTAGAAATGATCGAGCAGGTAGGTTTTTGCTCCGGCATCGAGAACTACTCCCGCCACGTCGATGGCCGTCCGGCCGGCTCCGCGCCGGCAACGCTGCTGGATTACTTCCCCGAGGATTTTCTCACCATTATTGACGAGTCTCACGTCACGGTTCCACAGATTGGCGGCATGTTCGAGGGCGATATGTCCCGCAAGCGCAACCTGGTGGAATTCGGTTTCCGGCTGCCCTCCGCAGTGGATAACCGCCCGCTGACCTTTGATGAGTTTGAACAACGCGTCGGACAGACCGTCTACATGTCTGCCACGCCTGGCGACTTTGAACTTACGTCCTCGGACGGTGAGTACGTGGAGCAGGTGATTCGCCCGACAGGTCTGGTGGATCCGAAGGTTACCGTCAAACCCACTAAGGGCCAGATTGATGACCTTATTGATGAGGTACGCACCCGCATTTCGCAGCAAGAGCGAGTACTGGTGACTACGCTGACTAAGCGCATGGCAGAAGACCTCACCGATTACCTGCTGGAGCAGGGGATTAAGGTGCGCTACTTGCACTCGGATATCGATACCTTGCAGCGCGTCGAGCTCTTGCGGCAATTGCGCCTAGGCGAGTTTGATGTGCTGGTGGGCATTAACCTTCTGCGTGAGGGCCTTGACCTCCCCGAGGTATCGCTCGTTGCCATCTTGGATGCAGACAAGGAAGGTTTCTTGCGCTCTACCACCTCGCTCATCCAGACCATTGGCCGTGCTGCCCGTAACGTCTCTGGCGAGGTGATTATGTATGCCGATAAAATCACCGATTCGATGCAGGAGGCAATCGAGGAGACGGAGCGACGCCGCGAAAAGCAGATAGCCTATAACAAGGAACATGGCATTGACCCGCAGCCTTTGCGGAAGAAGATTGCCGATATCCTTGACCAGGTCTATGAAGACGGTGGGGAAGAAGAGTCCAACTCTGACCCCTCTGCAGTGGTGGAGAAGCGGGATATTTCCAGCATGGCTACCGATGAGGTGCAGGCGCTTATCGACGACCTCTCGGCCCAAATGGGTGCCGCCGCGCGCGAGCTCAAGTTCGAATTGGCTGGACGCCTGCGCGATGAGATTGCTGATCTAAAGAAGGAATTGCGTGGATTGAAGGAAGCGGGAATCTAGTTTTCTCCCCCTGAAAGTGATGATTGGCTCCGCGGGTACTTTTCTAAAGGGCTGCGCTAGTTATACTGGATAAGTGCCAGAAGCGCCGTTTAGTTGTCACTGTGAAGTAGTTCAACTGCAAGGAGAATAATGCTTACCTATAAAAACATTGCCGTCGGCACCGATGGCTCTGAAACCTCCCTGCGCGCGGTCCGCGCTGCGGCGTCCATGGCACGGGCGTACGACGCTAAGCTGATCATCATCTCAGCTTTTTATAACCACGCTGGATCCATGCTTGGTGCTCCGAGGGGCGACGAAGCCGGTCTGCCCGTTGTAAGTGAGGACATGGCCGGTACCTACCTGACCAATGCCACCCGTATCGCCGAGTCAGAGGGTGCGGAACACATTGAAATTGTAGGAAAATCTGGAGACCCAGTAAAAGCCTTGTTGGAAGTAGGCCAGGACTATGACGTGGACCTGTTCGTGGTGGGAAACCGCGGCGTGAATTCCGTTCGTGGTCGAGTCTTCGGTTCTGTCCCAACGGAACTGACCCACAAGTCAAAGGTAGACGTCGTCGTAGTTAATACCAGCGAGAAACGTTAATCATTTTTCGTTGTTACACTGGCAGTAATGCCTCTGTAGGCTAAATAAACACTCCGGGTACACACCCACAAAGAAAGGTCATCATGAGCGACTACAACACGATCGTTGTCGGTACTGACGGTTCTAAGTCTTCTCTCCTCGCTGTAGAGCGAGCTGCTAAGATTGCTGCCGCATTCGATTCCAATCTGATTATCGGTTGTGCTTACTACGAAAACCAGGAGCAGGCTTCCAAGACCCTGCGCCAGGATTCCGTAACCATTTTGGGCGATGAGAAGGCGGAGGCAAACCTCAAGGATGCTAAGGCACACGCTGAGAAGTTCGGCGCTTCCAAGGTAGAAACCGCTGTTCGCCCGGGCACCCCAGTGCAGGCCCTGATGTCCATCGTCAACGATAACGATGCTGACCTGCTTATCGTGGGCAACCGCGGCATCAACTCCCTGACCGGTCGCCTGCTGGGCTCCGTGCCGGCAGACGTTGCTCGCCAGTCTGACTGCGATGTAATGATCGTTCACACCGTCAGCTAACTGCGGTGATTAAAACCCGCCTTGGTCTTATTGGAAGGCCAAGGCGGGTTTCGTCGTTAAGCGCAGCTTACTCCGCAGGGTGTGCAGCGTCGAATGCGGCGGCAATGGCGTCGCCGTTCGCGCCCTGAATCAAAGGGATAGAGAAGTGGCCCTCCTCATTGGCATCAGCCAAAGGGCTCAGGGAGCCGTGGGAGAGCAACTGCTCTTGCGGGCTCAGATTGCGGATGAGCACAGAGTGGATCCGGTCCGGATGCTCATTGGCCACATCGCCGTAGGTGAGCGGATCATGCTGTCCGTCATCGCCAATGAGAATCCATTGCATATCCGGGTAAGCAATGAGCAGATTGCGCAGCTGAACACGCTTGTGCTCCTGACCGCTGCGGAAAAGTCCCGTTTCCGTTGGGCCCCAGTCCGTCAGCAGCATGGGACCCGTGGGGAAACCATGGTGAGACAGGAATTTTTTGAGCGAGCCAAAGGTATTCCAAGCGCCCGTAGAAAGATAAAACACTGGGGCTTGGGGGAAGCGCTGCTGTAGCTGAGCATAGAATTCGGCCATTCCGGGAACCGGCTGTCGCTTGCTAGGGCGCTTAGCCCAGGAATTCCACGCCGCGGTGAGTGCGCGCGGCAGCCACGTGACAAGCACCGTGTCATCGATATCGCTAACGATGCCGATCTTGGCCGCCGGATCAACGATAAGTAGTTGGACCTCCACGGCATTCGCGTTTGCGGCCTCGATTGTTGCCGTATGCCATCCGGGCTCTAATCCGTGGTCATGGATTAGTAAGTCAATGTATCCGTTGCGGTCAGTGGTGCCGGTGACAGTCTTTTCCCCAATAGTCACCGAAACGTCATGGTGTCCTACTTGAATGGTAAGAAACTGCTGGTAGCCGCGCTCACCCCACGTATCCCTCTTGCCTTCATCAGGATCATGCATCAGTACGCGGCCGAAGATTCTCACCTGATCGGTGGTGCCATAACCTGTATATCCCACAATCAGGGGCTGCCATCCACGCCGTTTGGAGCGCTTCAAAGTAATGGAGTTAAGTGAGCTTTCAGCTTTGCGCATGATGTCAGATAAGGCCATGGCATAAAGCTTACGGGAGCCTAAAGAACTTCGCCGCAGTCACCAACGAGCGTGAGGGATTGAGTAGCACGAGTGATGCAGACATAGAGGTTTTGCAATCCCTGTGGGGAGGCATCCACGATGCGCTGCGGATCGAGCACGACCACGTGGTCAAACTCGAGGCCCTTGTAGCGCTCCGCCGTGGCGGCGTCAATAACCGCTGTGAGCCTGCCGTCCTCTTCGCTGTGTACTCCAGGGGTGTAGGTGCCCTGCTCAAGCCGGCGCACCTGTACCCCATCACGGATGGCTGTCGCCGGAATGGCGTCAGGGTTAATCATTTCCAAAAGTCCATTGGCCAATTCCGTAATGGGCTGCGGGGTGCGATAGTTGACGGTTAAGAAGTGGTGACGGAAGCGTTGAGCCACGAAGGGCTCGAGGGCCTCGCCCCAGTCATCAACACCTGCCGGGGAACCAGTCTGGGAGGTATCACCCACCAAAGTCATCCACCGCGAAGGGCAGCGGCGGAAGAGCATTCGCCACTCCATAGGTGTTAATTCCTGGGCTTCGTCCACGATGATGTGACCATAAGCCCACGTATGATCTTCGCGGGCGCGTTGGGCAGTGGTGCGCTTATCGCGTACCTCCTGGCGGTGCGCCAAGGTTTCGGCGTCGATGACATCGTGGGCAGAGAGGATTTCTGCTTCAAACATGTCATCGTCGTTATCTGTGGACTCGGAGGAAGACAAGATATCCAATGCGTCTTCCGCATCCGCCACTTGCTCGCGCCACGCGGCGTCATCGGCTGCCTTCTTTTCTTCAGGGTTGGGTAGGCCGATGAGGACGGCAAGCTCGTCTAGCAAGGCCGCATCCGAATCCGTCCATGCTCGCCCCTCTGCACGGTAGAGCGCTTCTTGGGTTTCCTCGTCATATCCGTGCGCGGCAGAAGCGATGCGCTCGCGCGAGGAGACTAGAGCAGCAAGTACATCGGTGGGGTGTAGTTCGGGCCAAAACTCATCGATCAAGGCAGTAACGGCCGCGTCCTCAGCAAGGTCATCGTGGAATTGATCGATATCGGCGCGCGACAGGAGATTCTTTCCGCCAAGCGGATCGGCACCGACCTTTTCTGCCATTTGCTGGGCAAGGTCCTCTACGAGGTGCTCGATGAAGGCACCACGCGCCTCATTGTGCGGCTTGCGCGAGCGCCGTGCACGTGTGCGGGCGCTTTTCACCATGTGTGGTGTGACGCTTAAGGTAAGGCCGTCGACGGTCAGCTCGCGAGGGGCGTCGGGAAGCAACTGGTAGTCCTTGACCGCAGTGGAGAGGATTTCCACCATGGCGTCGCTGCCCTTGATTTCCCGAGCCACGAGGTCTTCTTCGTGGTCCGGCTCAATTCCAGGAAAGAGCCCGCCGATGGTGGAGAGCACCACGCCGGTCTCGCCCAGTTCTGGGAGCACGCGCGAAATATAGTCCAAGAAGCTGCTATTGGGGCCGACGATAAGTACGCCGGTGGCAGAAAGTAGCTCGCGGTGGGTATAGAGCAGATAGGCAACGCGGTGCAGCGCAACTGCGGTCTTACCGGTGCCGGGGCCGCCTTCTACTACCATCACCCCGCGGGTGTTATCGCGGATAATCTCGTCCTGCTCCCGCTGAATGGTCTCCACAATGGAAGCCATGTGGCCCGTGCGGGCTCGCTGCATGGCGTGATAGAGAGCGGATTCGCTCGCTACGCCGGCCTCTTCTTCACGCACGCCGGGGCCAGCAAGGACTTCATCATGAATGCCAGTGACGGTGCGCCCCTTGGTGCGGATTTGGCGGCGGGTGTGCACGCCTTCTGGCTGGGCGGTAGTAGCGAGATAGAAGGGCCGTGCCATGGGGGCACGCCAGTCAAGCAGTAGCGTGCGATAGTCCTCTTCACGCGCATCGAGCCCCATGCGGCCGATGTAGCGGCGGTCTAGGCCTTCCGGGGTGGGATTGTCACCTGGGGCATCGATGTCGATGCGGCCAAAGACCAAACCCATCTGTGCCACATTGAGACGATCCAGCTTGGCTTGGAGCCCGTGGTATTCCGTTTCGCGGCGTACCAAGGCATCCGCGTCCGGGGTGGAGGGATCTACGTCCGCCTGCACCTCATTGAGCCGTTCATTTGCAGCAGCCACCTCATCGTCGAGGCGGGAGAAAAGGCCGTCCACATAATCTTGCTCCGTAGCGATGGCTTCGCGCTCCGAGGAACCTGCGGCCGCCGCGTGCTTTTGGGATGCTGAGTTCACGTGACTCCTTGGTGATTGGACGTTGATGGGGTGGAAGGTGCCGGGCACGCTGTCCGGCGAGGGGGAGAGATGAGTTTAGACCCTGCTGTGACAAAGAACAACGGCCCAGCATAAGGCTGGGCCGTTGAGTCATCGCCGAGATACTCGGCCGAGGAAGATGTGGCTACTTAGAGCGCTTTTCCAGCTTCTTGATAGCTGCCTCAATCTTCTTATTTGCCTCCTGCTGCAGCTTGTCAGCGTGCTTGGAGGCCTTCTTGTTTGCGCGCTTCGACTTGGCGCCATCCAGCTTGGCGACGGCCTTATCGGCACGTGCCTGAGCCTTGGTAGCTGCCTTCACAGCACGGGTACGGGCGATGTCGCGATTAGCCTGTGCGGTCTCGAGCCAGTCACCCTTATTGTCTTCAACGTACGTCTTGGCGTTGTCGACCGAGTCCTCGATGAAGGACTTGGCGTTGCCCAGCAAGCCGCGGCCAGACTCCTGCCAATCGTCCTTGTTGTCCTCTACGTAGGTCTTGGCATCGTCAACATAGGACTTTGCAGTATCCAGCAGACCTCGGCCGGTGGACTGCCAGTCATCCTTGTTGTCGTCTACATAAGCCTGTGCCTTGGCAGAGGTCTCGTTGATCCAGTCACCGGCCTTGGAAGACAGCTCGTTAGCACGGGCAGAGAGTTCTTCGCGCTTCTGCTCGGACTCAGACTTAGTAGGCAGCGCCTGCTGAATCTTCTTATTCGTACGCTTGCCGGCCTTCTGCGCGCGCCAACGCAGGGCAGGCTTACCCTCGGTGTCCTGGGTAGCGATAAACAAGGCGCCGAGCAAAGCGGTGTTGGTAACGAATCCGTTGCGGCGAGATTCCTTGTCTTCCTTGTTGTCTGCTGCCCAGAAGCTATTCTTGCCAATCAGGTTAGGCAGGGTAGCGGCGGCCAGAACCGCAGCGGAAGTGCGCGGTGCCTTGCCCAGAGCCAAGGTGGAGCCGGCGCCTACCTTAGCGCCGCCAATGGCGCGGGTAACTAGTTCTGGGTCATTGGGGATGTAGCCCTGGTACTCAGAAGGAACGGCCTTGCGCACGGTCTTGAGGAAACCCTCGGTTTCCTTGACATGCTCGGACGCGTTGCGCAGGTTGTCTACGCCTTCCCATACAAATACGGATGCCAGCATGGGGCGGGCAAGCTTGCGAATCATAGTCCTTAAAGCTCCTTAGCTCGTTGTTCTAGACCTATCGTGTGCTAGACCATTGTACGCGGAAATTCGCCGTTGGATCACCAGCGGCGTTCCCACCAGTCACCAAGCTTGGGGCGCTCCTCGCCCAAGGTCGTGGACTTGCCGTGTCCCGGGCGCACGATCGTATTGTCGGGGAACTCATCAAAGATGCGCGCGGTGACGTCCTTATATAGGCGTACGAAGTCGCCCTCAGAGGTGGTCTTGCCCAAACCGCCGGGGAAGAGGGAATCGCCTACGAAGAGGTTGGTGACGCCATCGATGCTTGCAACAAGTGCCGCCCCGCCTGGGGTGTGGCCGCGCAAGATAATGATGGGCAGCTGAAGGCCCGCGAACTCGATGGAATCGCCCTCGCGCAGCTCTACGTCTACCTCAGCTGGGATGGCGGGGGAATCGAGGAAAGAGGCGTAGTGAGTAGCGCCCGTTTCGGACAAAATCTCCTCGAGTGCGCGCACGTGGTCCCAGTGGCGGTGGGTAGTAAGCACCGCGGTGATTTTCACTCCGGCCTTGCGGGCCATGTCGAGGATTGCGGGGGCGTCATCGGCGGCGTCGACAAGCAAGCCCTCTTCGCCCGCCTGTAGGAGGTAGCAGTTATTGTCCATCTCGGAGACGGAGATTTGATGTAGCTGAAGCTCGTTAGTCATGTGTCCTAGCCTACGGGTACATTCGAGGGAAGATTGCAATCCCTAGTACTGGAGGTCTGAGCACAGTGGCTGATCGTTTGGTGGTGCGCGGTGCCCGCGAGCACAACCTCAAGGGCGTGGATATCGATATCCCCCGCGATAAAATGGTTGTTTTTACCGGCCTATCCGGCTCCGGTAAATCTTCGCTGGCCTTTGACACCATCTTCGCTGAAGGCCAGCGCCGCTACGTGGAATCCTTGAGTTCTTATGCCCGCATGTTCTTAGGGCAGATGGACAAGCCCAACGTGGAATTTATTGATGGCCTGTCACCCGCAGTGTCCATTGATCAAAAATCCACCAACCATAATCCACGCTCTACGGTGGGCACGATCACGGAGATCTACGACTACCTGCGCTTGCTATTTTCCCGTGCTGGAACGCCGCACTGCCCAAAGTGTGATGCGGTGATTGAGCGCCAAACGCCGCAGCAGATTGTGGATGCGGTGCTGGATCTGGAAGAAAAGCTGAAGTTCCAGGTGCTTGCACCGGTAGTTCGTAAGCGCAAGGGCGAGTTTGTGGATCTTTTTCAGGATCTTTCGGCGCAGGGTTACTCCCGCGTGCGAGTGGATGGAGAGACCCATCAGCTCAGCGATCCTCCCAAGCTCAAGAAGCAGATCAAGCACAATATTGAGGTAGTGGTTGACCGCCTGCAGGTAAAGGCCTCGCAGAAACAACGCTTAACGGATTCGGTGGAAACGGCCCTGCGCTTGGCGGATGGACTGGTCACCATAGAGTTCGTGGATAAGGAAGAGCTCACCCACACGTACTCGGAGAAGGCCGCCTGTCCTAATGGTCACACGCTGACCATTGAAGAGTATGAGCCCCGGGCCTTTTCCTTCAATGCTCCGTTTGGTTCTTGCCCGGTGTGTGATGGTTTGGGTACGAAGCTGGAAGTCGATGTTGACTTGCTTATTCCGGACCCAGATGCCCCGGCGGTTGACGCGATCCAGCCGTGGCACTCTTCTCCCAACTCCCGTTACTTTGTCAAGCTAGTGGAGGGTCTGGGTAAGGCAATGGGCTTTGCCCCTAAGACGCCAGTGAGCGAATTGACTAAGGAGCAGCGCCACGCGCTCATCTATGGTACGGACGAGGAGGTGCAGGTTCGCTACAAGAACCGCTACGGGCGCCAGCGCAATTGGACCGCGCCGTTTGAGGGCGCGACCGGTTTCATTCACCGCAAGCTGGAAACGACCGATTCTCAGTCCCAAAAGGATCGCCTGCTGCAGTACACCCGCCGCGTGCCGTGCAGTACCTGCAAAGGCACGCGCTTGAAGCCGGAGATTTTAGCCGTCCGCTTGGCTTCTACTACTCACGGTGAGCAGTCCATTGCGGGGCTGTGTGCGCTTTCGATTGAAGATGCCTCTGAATTCCTGGACTCTTTGGTGCTGGGGCACCGCGAGGAAATCATTGCCGGTGCGGTACTCAAGGAAACCCAGGCTCGGTTGCGCTTCCTTCTGGACGTCGGTCTGAATTACCTGACCTTGGATCGCGGCGCGTCCACGCTTTCGGGCGGCGAGGCGCAGCGCATTCGCCTGGCCACGCAGATTGGTTCCGGCTTGGCCGGCGTTCTGTACGTGCTCGATGAGCCTTCCATTGGTTTGCACCAACGCGATAACCAGCGCCTTATTAAGACCCTGCAGCGTTTGCGCGATATTGGCAATACCCTCATTGTGGTCGAGCATGATGAAGACACCATTCGGGAGTCCGATTGGCTCGTCGATGTGGGCCCGCGTGCCGGTGAATATGGTGGCGAGGTGGTCTACCAGGGCGAACCGGCGGGAATTGAAAAGGTAGAGGAGTCCCTGACTGGCCAGTATCTTTCTGGCAAGAAGGTGCTCGCCGTACCGGATCACCGCCGCGAGATCGACAAGGATCGCACCCTGAAGGTCGTGGGGGCACGCGAGAATAACCTCAAGGGCATAAACGTCGAAATCCCGCTGGGAGTGCTGGCGTGCATTACCGGTGTTTCCGGCTCGGGTAAATCCACCGTGGTCAATGAGATTTTGGCCAAGACTTTGGCCAATAAGCTCAATCGTGCCCGGCAGGTCCCCGGCCGGGCCAAGCGCGTCGAGGGCGTGGAGCACCTGGATAAGCTAGTCCAGGTAGACCAGAGCCCGATTGGCCGTACCCCGCGTTCCAACCCGGCTACCTATACGGGCGTCTTTGACAAGATCCGTAACCTTTTTGCCGAAACCCAGGAGGCCAAGGTTCGCGGCTACAAGGCCGGCCGCTTCTCCTTCAACGTTAAGGGTGGGCGCTGCGAGGCATGCCAAGGCGATGGCACCATCAAGATTGAGATGAACTTCCTGCCGGACGTGTATGTTCCGTGTGAGGTGTGTGAGGGCGCTCGCTATAACCGCGAGACCTTGGAGGTGCATTATAAGGGCAAGAACATCGCCGAGGTTCTTGACATGCCCATTTCTGAGGCAGCGGACTTCTTCGAGCCCATCAACTCGATTCACCGCTACCTTGCCACGCTTGTCGACGTCGGCTTGGGCTACGTTCGCCTCGGCCAAGCCGCTACCACGCTGTCTGGCGGTGAGGCGCAACGCGTTAAGCTCGCCTCGGAACTGCAAAAGCGTACCAACGGTAGGACCATCTACATCTTGGACGAGCCGACCACTGGTCTGCACTTTGAAGACATCCGCAAGCTGATGTTGGTAATCCAGGGCCTTGTAGACAAGGGCAATTCGGTGCTTGTCATTGAGCACAACCTCGATGTCATCAAGGCTGCGGACTGGATCGTGGATATGGGCCCGGAAGGCGGCGCCGGCGGTGGCACCGTAGTAGCGCAGGGTACTCCGGAAGATGTGGCGCAGGTGGAAGGCTCCTATACCGGTAGCTACCTAAAGGACATGTTGAAGTAGGGACACTGTGAATAGTTACCGCCTCGGCGTCAGCCTGCTGGCAGCGCTCACTATGTTTACGGTGAGCGCCTGTTCTAGCGACGCTGAGACCGAGAAGGCCCCAGCGCCGTCGACTAGCTCTCCGGCACCCAACCCGGACTCTGTGCGCACACAGCTCGACCGTGCAGTAGACCAGACCGCAAGGAAATACCACGCTAAGGTTGGGGTCGCTATTTCAGCCGGCGATGACACCATTGCCGTGGGAGATAAGGGCAAGGGCCCTGTCTGGTCCACCATTAAGGTGCCAATCGCCATCGCGGCGCTCAAAGACGGCGCGGATAAAAGCCTGGTTGACTTGGCAATCAAGGAATCCGATAACGATGCCGCCTACTCCTTGTGGTCCCAGGTGCAATGGCGCGAAGGCTCCGCCGATAAGGCAGTCGAGGAATTGCTCGAAGACTATGGATCGCACGCGGATATCCATGACACCGCCTTCGGCTACTCCACGTGGTCATTGAAAGACCAAGCAGTCTTCGGTGCTGAATTGCCCTGCATTGAGGAGGCGGACTACGTCCACAAGGTGCTCAAAGACATTGTGTCCTGGCAGAAGATTGGTCTGTCGAAAGAGAAGCGAACCCGCGCCAAGAGCGGCTGGGGCTTGGACGAGGACGACAATGAGTACACCTACCGCCAATTTGGCGTTCATGAGGTTGCTGGCAAGCGCGTCGGCGTCGCGTTATCTGTGGTTACCGATGGCGAGGACTATGCCAAAGCCGAGCCAGCGGTAAAGTATCTCGCCCATGAGTTAGTGGACATCGTTGATAAAGGGGTAGAGAAGGGCAACATTGAACCAGCTGTTCAATGCAAGGACAGCTAAGCGAGTTGCGATTTGGTGGAAAGGGTAGAAGCTGCTATCCTCAAAGCCACTACCGCCCATGACGCCTTTTCGAGGTTCGTGGGTCACAAGCGGAGCTTCTCCCACCCGATGCCGCGAACATCGTTCGTAGGATAAAGGTAAAGGTAACCAAGCACTCGTGCTTGGCACTGTGAGAACTCCCGGCTGTCTTTGGCAGACCGGGTTTGATTCGTTTGTGGTCCCGGTAGGTGAACTACTTACTCATACACCCCCTAATCGAGGAGAACCACAATCAGCGCTGAAGCTCGCATCAATGAGCGTATCCGAGTACCCGAGGTCCGTTTGGTAGGCCCCGGTGGTGAACAGGTGGGCATCGTCCGTACCGATGATGCTCGCAAGCTTGCATACGAGGCTGACCTTGACTTGGTTGAGGTAGCCCCGAAGGCAAAGCCCCCAGTGGCCAAGATCATGGACTACGGCAAGTTCAAGTACGAGCAGGCTCAGAAGGCTCGCGAAGCCCGTAAGAACCAGCAGCAGACCGTGGTTAAGGAACAGAAGTTCCGCCCGAAGATCGATGATCACGATTATGAGACCAAGAAGGGTAACGTAGTTCGCTTCCTCGAGAAGGGATCCAAGGTCAAGGTGACCATCATGTTCCGTGGTCGTGAGCAATCGCGTCCGGAGCTGGGTTTCCGCCTCTTGGAGCGTTTGGCCGATGACGTCGCTGAAGTTGGCGTTGTTGAGTCCCGCCCCAAGCAGGATGGTCGCAATATGACCATGGTCTTGGGTCCGGTTCGCAAGGGCAAGAAGTAGACCAGATTCCACGTAGGATTTAAGGACTTAATACTCATGAAGCAGAAGACCCACAAGGGCACCGCAAAGCGTATCAAGGTGACCGGTTCCGGCAAGCTGCGCCGTGAGCAGGCTGGCCGCCGCCACCTGCTGGAGGGCAAGCCGTCCAAGCGTACCCGTCGTCTGAAGGGCACCGAGGCAGTCGCACAGCCTGACACCAAGCGCGTCAAGCGCCTGCTCGGCCGCGCATAATAGCGCCGAATCAACCCACATCCGCCATCACAATTCGAATTAAGGAAGTATCACTGTGGCACGAGTAAAGCGCTCAGTTAACGCAAAGAAGAAGCGTCGCGCGATTCTGAAGTCCGCTAAGGGCTACCGCGGCCAGCGTTCCCGCCTGTACCGTAAGGCGAAGGAGCAGTGGCTGCACTCCATGACTTATGCTTACCGCGATCGTCGCGCCCGTAAGTCTGAGTTCCGTAAGCTGTGGATCCAGCGCATCAACGCTGCTGCCCGCATGAACGACATCACCTACAACCGCCTCATCCACGGCCTGCGCCTGGCTGAGGTCGAGGTTGACCGCAAGATCCTGGCTGAGCTTGCTGTCAATGACTTCGAGGCATTCTCCGCACTGTGCGAGGCTGCTAAGGCCGCTCTGCCTGAGGACGTCAACGCTCCTAAGGCTGCCTAGTCACTAGGAATACAACGCCCGTTTCTCCGGCTTATGTGCCGGGCGAAGCGGGCTTTGTTCGTTTTACACTCTATCTGTCTAGTGAGCTCGGTCTCGCATGCTACATTGAGTCCAGACCACGAGTGACCCCGAGACCAAGGAGCAGATTCCCTGTGACAAACCCAAATGGTAGCTACCAACCAGAAAATGACGAGTATTCTGGCCAGTCCTATGACAACAACCAGGGGCAGCAGTACAACCCCTATAACCAGCAGGCCGGTTACCAGCCGCAGTACAACCAGGGCTATGCACCACAACCGAATATGGGTTCCTATCCGGTGCAGCAGCAGTATGTGGCGCAGGGACAGCAAAAGTCTTGGATTGCGACTTTGCTTCTGTGCTTCTTCTTGGGCTCCTTCGGCGCGCATAACTTCTATACCGGCCGCACGACCTTCGGCGTAGCGCAGCTGGTGCTTAATATCCTGGGCTGGGCTACTTTCTGGTTCTTGCTCGGATTCGCGTTTTGGGCCATCCTCGGAATCTGGGTCTTCATTGAGTTCATCATGATCATTGCCGGCGCCGGAGATTACGATAAGGACGCCCGCGGCGTGCCACTAGCTAAGTAGCACTCAACATTGTGATCCTGTTGCCACACGGGCAACAGGATTTTTTGTTTTGCATACGCAGCTGGGTCTGAGTCTGGGGCTAGGCAACTAGTAGGTAGGGTAGGAGCCATGAATTTGGATTTTGACTCTGCCTTTACTGAACGCACCCCGCGCATTGTTAACGCAGCCAAGCTGCACCGTGCGGCTAACCGGAAAAAGGCGAAGCAATTCCTGATTGAGGGAGAAAACGCCGTAGATGCCGCGGTGTCTACTGGCGCTGCTGTCGATGTTTTCGTCACTGAAAAGGCCGCAGAACGCTTCGGTGACATTATTACCGCCTGTGGATACATGGGAGTGTACGTACATCCCATCACCGATAAAGCGGCTAAGCATCTTTCCGATACCGCAACCACCACCGGCCTTTTCGCGCTGTGCAAGCCGGTGCTGTGGTCCGCGGGCAAAATCCTTAACGGCAAGCCAAGTTTGGTCTCCGTTCCCGTGCTTACTTCGGAGCCGGGAAATGCAGGTACATTGATTAGAACTTCCGACGCCATGGGCGCAGACGGAGTAATTTTTGCGGGCGAGACTGTCGACCCGCTCAGCTGCAAGGTTGCGCGCGCTTCGGCTGGCTCGCTGTTTCATGTCCCGGTAGCGCGAGACCCCAATATTAAGGATGTCTTGGGGCAGCTGCGTAAGTCGGGAATGCAGATCGTGGCGACGGCTGCCGATGGCGAGGTAGACCTAGCCGAGGCAGATTTGTCTCAGCCAACGGCGTGGCTCTTTGGCAACGAGGCGCATGGGCTCGGCGAATTGCTGGAAGAGGCTGACATGCGGGTGCGTATTCCGCTGCGCGGCCGCGCGGAGTCACTCAACCTGGCAACAGCCGCCAGCATTTGTCTTTATGAGTCCGCAAAGGCCCAAGAGCGAAGCTAAGTAGAACCCCGAATGAAAAGGGGGTCCCTGGGGCGGTCGGGCTAGCCGGGACAGAGTAAGATTGCACGCGTTAGTTTTCGCGCGAGAAGAAGGTACGAAGTACGTGTCCGATACACCGCAGATCGAATTGACCGAAGAGGCTCTTGGGGCCGCGGCCGATAAGGCTATCGCAGCCTTCGACGCAGCCGAAACGCTCGATGAGCTGGCTGCAGCCCGCCGCGAGCACCTAGGAGATGGCGGCTATATTCCGCAGGCTCGCCAGTCATTGGGGCAGCTGCCCAAGGATCAGCGCAAGAGTGCTGGCAAGGCTGTCAACATGGCCCGCGGCAAGATGGAAAAGCGCTTTGCCCAGGTTAAGGATGTCTTGGAGCAAAAGGCTCGCGAGGAGCAGTTGCGAGCAGAGACCGTTGACGTCACCATTCCCACCACTCGCACCCAGACTGGTGCTCTTCACCCAATTACCGCATTGTCTGAGCGCATTGCGGATATTTTCGTCGGCATGGGCTGGGAAATCGCGGATGGCCCCGAGGTCGAGGCAGAGTACTTTAACTTCGACGCTTTGAACTTTAAGCCGGACCACCCAGCACGTACCCTGCAGGATACGTTCCACGTCTCCGGCGAGGGCTCTAAGCAGGTGCTACGCACGCACACCTCCCCAGTACAGGTGCGCACGATGCTGGAGCGCGATGTGCCGCTGTATATCGCTTGCCCCGGCCGCGTATTCCGCACCGATGAGCTGGATGCCACCCACACCCCGGTTTTCCACCAGGTAGAAGGTTTGGCCGTGGATAAGGGCCTGACCATGGCTCACCTGCGCGGCACCCTGGAGCACTTGGCCAAGGTCCTGTTCGGTCCGGAGACCACGACGCGCATGCGCGTGAATTACTTCCCGTTCACCGAGCCCTCTGCCGAGGTTGATGTGTGGTTCCCCAATAAGAAGGGCGGCGCCGGTTGGATCGAGTGGGGCGGCTGCGGCATGGTGAACCCCAATGTGCTGCGCGCCGTAGGCGTTGACCCAGAGGAATACACGGGCTTTGCCTTCGGCATGGGCCTCGAGCGCACGCTGCAGTTCCGCAATGGCTTGACCGATATGCGCGACATGGTCGAAGGCGATGTCCGCTTCACCGTGCCGTTTGGCGTACAGGCCTAAAACCCAGAAAGGATAGACACACTAATGCTTATTTCCCAAGGCTGGGTCACCCGCATCCTGGGCGCTAAGAACCCTGGTTGGAACGTTTCCGCTGCCGATATGGACTCCGGATTCGTGCGCGTCGGTTTTGAAACCGAGGGCTACGCTGCCGTTCCGGAGAGCACCGGTCCGCTGGTCATCGGCCAGGTGGTAGAGATCGAGGAACTTACGCAGTTCAAAAAGCCCATCCGCTACTGCCAGGTAAATGTAGGCCAGGCTAATGGCACGGGCGAGCTGCAGGGCATCATTTGCGGTGCTCGTAATTTCCGTTTGAATGACTATGTCGTTGTGGCGCTTCCGGGCTCGGAGCTTCCTGGCGGCTTCAAGATTGCGGCGCGCGAGACTTACGACCACATCTCTAATGGCATGCTGTGCTCCGGCGCTGAGCTCGGTTTGGGCGCACAGGCTAACGGAATCATCGTCTTGGGCGATGACGTCGCCGATAAGGTAGGCGAGGACGCTCGCCCGGTTATAGGGCTGCATGATACCGACTTTGACGTCAACATCACCCCGGATCGCGGATACGCCCTGTCCGCGCGCGGTTTGAGCCGTGAGATCGCTTCGGCTTTCGACCTGGACTTTGCCGATATTGCCGAAGACCCGTCCGTTGCTGGCATTGATACCTCTGCTGTTCCAGCGGCGCAGGGCTCGCTTATCGACGTCACTCTCAACCCCGAGACCAAGGCGCAGCGTTTCGGCCTCCGCAAGGTCAGCGGCATCGACCCGCAGGCACGCACCCCGTTCTGGCTAGAGCGCGAGCTCATGCTCTGCGGCCAGCGCAGCGTAAACCTGCCCACGGACATTACTAACTACGTGATGCTGCTTTTGGGTGCCCCGATGCATGCCTTTGACGCCAACGTTATCCAAGGAAATCTCGTTGTCCGCAATGCCGACGAAGGCGAGAAGTTTGAGACCTTGGATCACGTAAAGCGGGAGCTTTCTGCAGAAGATGTGGTTATCTGCGATGACAACGGCATCCAGTCGCTGGCCGGTGTCATGGGCGGTACTACCTCCGAAATCTCGGCGGAGACCACTGATGTGGTCTTCGAATCCGCTATCTGGGATCCGATTACCGTGGCGCGCACCTCCCGCCGCCATAAGCTGTCTTCTGAATCCTCGCGTCGCTTCGAGCGCGGCGTGGACCCTGCGATTGTCGAGGTCGCTCTGGACACCGCCTGTGCGCTCTTGCAGCAGCTGGCGGGTGGCACCATTGAGGAAGGCCGGACGCTTATCGGGGACGTCGCCAAGCGCGAGCCCATTGCCCTGCGCACCGCAAAGGCTAGCGAGTATGCCGGCGTTGACTATTCCCGTGAGACTGTTATTTCCCGCCTCGAGGAAGTCGGCTGCACTGTTGCCGATGAGGGTGACATGCTGCAGGTAACGCCCGCTACGTGGCGCACCGATATCTCCATGGATGTTGACCTCATTGAGGAGGTCCTACGTCTTGAGGGCTTGGAAGACATTCCTACCGTCCTGCCTACTCCCGCAGGCGGTCGCGGCTTAACGCCAGCGCAGAAGCGTCGCCGCGCAATTGGTCACGGACTGGCCTATGCCGGTTATGCAGAGGTATTGCCGGCCCCGTTCGTGGCGAACGACACCTTTGATGTGTGGGGCTTGGACAAGGATGATGCTCGCCGCCGCACCGTAGAGGTGCAGAACCCGCTCGAGGCCGACAAGGCCATATTGTCCACGACTCTGCTTCCGAACATGCTGGAGGCCATCGGCCGCAATGTTGCGCGTGGCCGCAGCGACCTCGCCCTGTATGGCCTGCAGCAGGTGGCATTCAAGCGCGCCGAGGCATCGCCCATGCCCTCTGTAGAGCAGCGACCTTCTGAACAGGTTGTTTCCGAACTTCTGGATACTCTTCCTGAGCAGCCGCTGCACGTTGCAACGGTGGCCACCGGCAATATCGAGCATGAGGGCCCGTGGGGCGAAGGACGCGCATATAGCTATGCCGACGCCATCGAGTCTGCCCGCCAGGTCGCTCGCGCCGCCGGTGTGGATATCGAGCTTGAGGCCGCGCACGTTCTTCCCTGGCACCCAGGCCGGTGTGCTGCCGTGAAGGTAGCTGGCACCGATGTGGTCTTGGGCCATGCCGGTGAGCTTCACCCGCAGGTTCTGGAAGCGCTGAACCTGCCGGCGCGCACCTGCGCTATGGAGCTGGACGTTACCGCTATGCCATTGGAAGAGAAGTTCCCTGCGCCGGTACTGTCCTCCTTCCCAGCGTTGCACCAGGACATTGCGCTCGTGGTGGATGAAGACGTCCCAGCAGAGCGCGTGCGCGCCACCGTGGAAGAGGGGGCGGGCGAACTCATCGAGTCCGTCGAGCTCTTCGACATTTTCCGTGGCGAGCAGTTGGGTGAGGGCAAGAAGTCCTTGGCCTTCCAGCTGCTGTTCCGTGCAGCGGATCGCACGTTGACCGATGAGGAGGTCAACGAGCACCGCACGGCCGCAGCGGAGCTGGCTAAGCAGCGCTTGGGCGCAGAGATGCGCACATAGCTAGGCCCTAGGAAGGGGTGGTGAGATATAGCTCACCACCCCTTTTTTCATACATTTTTTCATTTCTGGTGATGTATTAACCAGGGAATATCTCCATCTTGCGTGAATAACATACGGCCGAGTGTATTTATTGCTATAGTCACGCTTATGACGATTTCAGTAGCAATAGCAGGCGCCACCGGATACGTGGATGCGGAATTTCTTGCGGAAGTTCCCCATAAGGGTGACTATCTGCGGCAAGAGATTGAAAAATTGCCGCTAGTAGAACGCGTACGCGGCCGCGGCCTAATGCTCGGCATTGTTTTAGCACAACCGGTGGCTAAGCAGGCCGTGCGCGACGGGCGTGCACAGGGGCTCATCCTCAACGCACCCAGTGAGAATGTACTCCGCCTCACCCCACCCATGGTTATTTCCCACGATGAACTAGACACAGCACTGACAACACTTCGGACGATAATGGAGGAACTGGCATGAGCCTGCGACACTTTCTGGCTGACGATGATCTCAGCCCACAAGAACAAGCAACCGTTTTGGATCTAGCTGAAAAGCTCAGAAAGGACCCCTTTGCGGAGCGCCCACTAGAGGGGCCAAAGACCGTGGCGGTGCTCTTTGATAAAACGTCTACGCGGACTCGCTTTTCCTTTGAAACCGCAGTAGCGAATATGGGCGGCAAGGCCATTACTGTCGATACTTCTACGACTCAGATGGGCAAGGGGGAGTCCTACCAGGACACGGCCGCGGTGCTTTCGCGGTACGTGGAGGCAATCGTGTGGCGCACCTTTGACCATGACAACCTCCTCCAGATGGCGGAGACTGCTACCGTTCCTCTGGTCAATGCGCTTTCCGACGACCTGCATCCCTGCCAGATTTTGGCTGACCTGCTGACCTGTCGCGAGAATTTGGGTGACCTTAAAGGTAAAAAGGCCGTCTACTTGGGCGATGGCGATAATAATATGGCTAACTCCTACATGATTGGATTCGCCACGGCCGGCATGGATGTCTCAATTATCGCGCCCGAAGGATTCCAGCCGCGCCAGGAATTCGTTGCCCGTGCAAGCAAGCGGGGCAATATCACCATTACTGATGACGTGGATGAAGTAGAAGGCGCAGACGTTGTCATCACCGATACTTGGATCTCTATGGGGCAGGAAAATGATGGCCGCGATAGGCGTACGCCGTTCCTGCCATATCAGGTCGATTCGACCATAATGAGCAAAGCGCATAAGGATGCAATATTCTTACATTGTTTGCCGGCGTACCGTGGAAATGAGGTCACGGCTGAGGTAATTGATGGACCACAGTCGCGCGTCTTTGATGAAGCGGAGAACCGCCTGCATGCGCAGAAAGCGCTTCTTGTCTGGTTGCTCGAAATAAATAAGGAGATCAACTAAGTAATGAACACCCCGACCACCCGCAATGCTCGGCAGGCCAAGATCCTAGAGATTTTGGATCGCAATCGCGTCACCAGCCAGGTGCAACTATCCGAGCTTCTCCTCGCAGACGGCATCGACATCACGCAAGCCACTTTGTCCCGTGACTTGGATGAGTTGGGAGCGAAGAAGGTAAAGCGTGACGGTGGCCGTTCCTACTACGTGGTCGGCGGTGAGCTGGAGCAATTTGAAGACCAAGTGGGCGGCCCCCGTGAAAAGCTGCGCCGCATGCTCGATGAGCTGGTGGTATCCCATGATTCTTCCGGCAATATAGCTATGCTGCGCACCCCAGCCGGTGCGGCCCAGTACCTTGCCAGCTTTATTGACAGGGTGGGGCTGCACGATGTCATTGGTTGCATCGCCGGAGATGACACCATCTTCGTCTTGGCGCGCGAGGGCGTCACGGGCGCAGATCTGGCAGTGACGCTTACCACGCGGAATATTTAGACGGCGGTGGTGGCAATCCTGACCACCATCGTATATTATGTGCTTAGATGAATTGTTTCCAATAGAACAAGGAGATTAACCATGTCCGCACGCGTAGTCTTGGCTTACTCTGGTGGCCTTGATACTTCCGTTGCCATCCCATACCTGGCAAAAATGACCGGTGGTGACGTTGTCGCCGTTTCCCTGGACTTGGGCCAGGGCGGCGAAGATATGGAATCGGTTCGCCAGCGTGCACTTGACTGCGGTGCCGTAGAGTCCATCGTTATCGATGCCAAGGATGAGTTTGCAGAGGAATACTGCGTTCCCACCATCAAGGCAAACGGCATGTACATGAAGCAGTACCCGCTGGTATCGGCTATTTCCCGCCCCCTCATTACCAAGCACTTGGTAAAGGCCGCGCAGGAATTCGGCGGCACCCACGTCTCCCACGGCTGCACCGGCAAGGGTAATGACCAGGTACGCTTCGAGGTTTCCTTCCGCGCCCAGGATCCTTCCCTCGAAATCATCGCCCCTGCACGCGATTATGCGTGGACCCGCGATAAGGCCATCGCCTTCGCGGAAGAGATCAACCTGCCGATCGAGCAGTCTGCTTCCTCGCCATTTTCCATCGATCAGAACCTGTGGGGCCGCGCGGTAGAGACCGGATTCCTCGAGGATCTGTGGAACCCGCCAACAAAGGATCTCTACGCCTATACCGAGGATCCAGGCCTGGGTAATGCCCCGGATGAAATCATCATCTCCTTTGAGAAGGGCATCCCGGTGGCAGTCGATGGCCAGAAGATGTCCCCGCTGCAGATTATTGAAGAGGTCAACCGCCGCGCTGGTGCGCAGGGCATTGGCCGTCTGGATATGGTGGAGGACCGCTTGGTAGGCATTAAGTCCCGTGAGGTCTATGAGGCTCCGGGCGCCATGGTCCTCATCCAGGCCCACGAGGCGCTGGAGGATGTCACCGTGGAGCGCGAGTTGGCCCGCTACAAGCGCTTGACCGATGCTCGCTGGTCCGAGGAGGTTTATGACGGCCTCTGGCACTCGCCGCTGAAGCGTTCCCTGGATGCCTTCGTTGAGGAGTCCCAGGAAAACGTCACCGGCGATATCCGCCTGAGCATGCATGCCGGTACCGCCACGGTCACCGGACGCCGTTCCGGCCAGTCATTGTACTCCTTTGACCTGGCTACTTATGACACTGGCGATAGCTTTGACCAGACCGCAGCTAAGGGCTTTGTGCAGCTGCACGGCCTGTCCACCCAGATTTCCAACCAGCGTGACCGCGACGGCGGTTTCCCCACCAGCGCGCAGAAGTAGGAGCACATGGAACCGCATAAAACTAATGAGGGTGCTCTATGGGGTGGCCGCTTCTCCGGCGGTCCATCTGAGGCGATGTTTGCCCTCTCTGTATCCACCCACTTTGACTGGGTGCTGGCACCATATGACGTACTAGCCTCCAAGGCGCATGCCAAGGTGCTGCACAAAGCGGGCTTGCTTTCCGGCGTCGACTTGGACACCATGCTCTCCGGCCTCACCGAACTAGGGGAGAAGGTGGCCTCTGGTGAGTTCCGTCCAGCGCCCACAGATGAGGACGTGCATGGTGCGATGGAGCGCGG
This sequence comes from Corynebacterium sp. ACRPE, assembly GCF_022347435.1. Taxonomy (NCBI): domain Bacteria; kingdom Bacillati; phylum Actinomycetota; class Actinomycetes; order Mycobacteriales; family Corynebacteriaceae; genus Corynebacterium; species Corynebacterium sp. ACRPE. The sequence continues at coordinate 23,555 of NZ_JAKRNA010000022.1, forward strand.
GCTCATCGAGATTGTGGGCCCAGAGGTAGGCGGTCGCCTGCGCGCTGGTCGTTCCCGTAATGACCAGGTCGCGACCCTGTTTCGCATCTGGGTACGTGATGCCATTCGCGATACCGCGGCTCAGGTGAGCGACTTGGTGGATGCCTTGGCTGATCAGGCAGCAGCACATCCGGACGCCATTATGCCGGGCAAAACTCACTCGCAGGCGGCACAGCCAATTCTGCTGGCGCACGAGCTTTTGGGGCATGCACAGCCACTTCTGCGCGATATTGAGCGTCTGCAGGACCTGGATAAGCGCTTGGCGGTATCGCCCTACGGCTCTGGCGCTCTAGCCGGCTCCTCCTTGCAACTGGATCCGGAAGCCATTGCGGAAGAGCTCGGCTTCGATGCCGCCGCAGAGAACTCCTTGGATGGCACTGCGGCTCGTGACTTCGCCTCCGAAACCGCATTCGTGCTGGCCCAGATTGCCGTCGACATGTCCCGACTTTCGGAAGAAATTATCTACTGGTGCACGCCGGAATACGGATACGTCACCCTGGATGATGCATGGTCGACCGGCTCGTCCATCATGCCGCAAAAGAAGAATCCGGACGTTCCGGAACTCACCCGCGGCAAAACCGGCCGCCTTATCGGTAACCTCACTGGCCTGTTGTCTACGCTCAAGGCACAGCCGCTGGCCTATAACCGCGACCTGCAGGAAGATAAGGAACCCATCGTTGATTCGGTGGCGCAGCTTAACCTGCTGCTGCCGGCAATGACCGGGCTGGTGTCCACACTGGCTTTCCACGAGGACCGCATGCGCGAACTTGCCCCGCGAGGGTTCACGCTGGCTACCGACTTGGCCGAATGGATGGTTCGCCAAGGCGTTCCTTTCCGCGAGGCACACGAAGCGTCCGGCGCCTGCGTGCGCATCGCCGAGGAGCGAGGCGTCGACCTAGTTGAGCTCACCGATGAGGAATTGGCGGGCGTCGACAAGCGGCTGAAGCCTAGCGTTCGTGAAGTGCTCACTATCGACGGGGCAGTGGCCTCTCGTGCCACCAAGGGCGGCACCGCTGGTGTTCGCGTGGCTGAGCAGCGCGAGACTGTCCGCGAGCGTGCCGCGGCTGCTCGTACTTGGGCGCAAAAGCCGGTGCGCTAACTGATTCTGCTCTTCACAACCGCATGGTCTTTGGCCATGCGGTTCTTTTATACCAAAGCGCGGGGGTAGGGGATTGACCCCCATTCCCAACCTGTCAACTGCGTTGTTGAACACAATGGGGGTAGTGGTGACATGGGTAACAGTGTGGTGCGTTAGTATTCTTGCAGGGAATGTGACCTAACAGACTCATTCACCGAAATGAAAGGACGATCTCTCCAATGACAGTAAATTCTCCGCCCACTCCAGCTGGGCCACACGAGAATGAAAAGGCAGTCTACGCTTCGGAAGACCATGGCCTGCAAAAGGGAATGGGCAATCGCCAGCTGCAGATGATTGCCATCGGTTCCGCAATCGGTACCGGCCTTCTCCTGGGCACCGGCGGCCGCCTGCAGGACGCAGGCCCCTTCCTCGCCGTGCTGTACCTCGTATGTGGCTTCTTCGGCTACATCATTCTGCGATCACTTGGCGAGCTCATCGTCTATCGCCCCAGCTCCGGCTCCTTCGTGTCTTATGCGCGCGAGTTTTATGGCGAGAAGACAGCTTTCGTCACCGGCTGGCTGTACTGGGGAAACTGGGCTATGACCCTAGTGGCGGATGGCACGGCCGTCGCCATTTACATCAAGTGGTTTAGCCAGTACACCTCGTGGCTCGATTCCGTCCCGCAGTGGCTACTTGCGCTCGTGGTGATCTGCGGCATCCTTGTATTTAATATGCTCTCGGTGAAGATCTTCGGCGAGCTGGAGTACTGGTTCTCCTTGATTAAGATCGTCGCGCTGATCATCTTCATGTTGGTAGCCATCGGCGTCCTCATCTTTGGCCACCCGAGTGGCGACCCGACCGGCTTTAGTCTCATTTCTGACACCGGCGGCTGGTTACCTAATGGCTTGATGCCAGCCGTGATCGTCGTCCAGGGCGTCGTTTTTGCCTATGCCGGCATTGAGCTCGTTGGTACCACCTCCGGCGAGACCAAGAACGTAGAAAAGCACATTCCGCGTGCAGTCAACAACGTGCTGCTGCGCATCCTGATTTTCTACTTCGGCTCCGTGCTGCTGCTCACGCTCGTGCTGCCGTACACCGATTACGTTGCTGATGTGTCGCCATTTGTGACTTTCTTTGAGTCCCTTGGCGTAGGAGCGGCAGCTCCGATTTTCCAGCTTGTCGTTATCACCGCTGCGATTTCCTCGCTCAACGCCGGCCTGTATTCCACCGGCCGCATTATGTACAACATGTCCACCTCCGGCTCCGGCCCGAAGTTCGGCGCTCGCATGTCCAAGTCTGGCGTGCCCTACGGTGGCATCGTCATGGCGGCCATGGTGGGCTTGGTAGGCGTCTTCCTCAACTATGTGGTGCCGGAGATGGCGTTTGAAATCGTGCTCAACCTGGCAGCCTTGGGTACATTGGCGTCCTGGGCGGCAGTTGCGCTCTCGCACCTCAAATTTGTGCGCTTGGCCAAGAGCGGAAGCTACACCCGACCGGGATACCGCTCGCCGTTTGGCGAAGGCGGAGACTGGGCAGTGCTCATCTTTATTGGTTTGGTCATTATCCTGATGGCTTTTGACTATCCGATCGGCACCTATGCGCTCGCCTCGACCCTGCTCCTCGTTCCGGTCTTTATGGCAATGTGGTACGCATGGCGCGACCGCATTCGCACTATCGCGGAAGAGAGGAAGGCGAAGCACCTGCCAACCTCCAGCTTCCCGGCCGCACCGCAAACAGACCTTCACCCAAAGAAATAGAAAGGAACCTTTATGAACCACGCAGTTAAGTTCGTAGATGTAGAAAATATGGCGCGCTGGATCCAGCGCGAAGGCGTAGAAATCATCATTACCGGAATGGTGGACTACCTCGAGGCCGACTACCGCGAATGGGAGCGCTTCGACAAGATTCCGCGCGTTGCCTCCCACACCCCGTTCGGCGTTATCGAGCTCATGCCTACCTCCAATGGCAAGGAGTACTCCTTCAAGTACGTCAACGGTCACCCATCCAACCCAGCTCGCGGTTTCCAGACCGTTACTGCCTTTGGCGTGCTTGCCGACGTCGACAATGGTTACCCCACCTTCGAAGCCGAGATGACGCTGCTTACCGCACTGCGTACCGCCGCGACCTCCGCCATGGTGGCAAAGCACTTGGCGCGCAAGGATTCCAAGCGCATGGCCATGGTTGGTGCGGGCTCCCAGTCCGAGTTCCAGGCGCTTGGCTTCCGCGGCGTTATGGGAATTGAGGACATTACCATCTATGACATCGACCCTGAGGCGGTAGAAAAGTTCAAGCGCAACTTGGAGCCACTGGGCTTTAATATCACTGCTTGTTCCAGCGTCGACGAGGCGGTATTGGGAGCAGACATCATCACCACCTGTACCGCAGACAAGGCTCAGAACCAGATTCTGGCTGAGCGCCACGTCGCCCCAGGCGTACACCTCAATGCCGTTGGCGGTGACTGCCCGGGCAAGACCGAGCTGGAGAGCTCCATCCTGGACAAGTCCAAGGTCTTCGTAGAGTTCCCAGAGCAGACCCGTATTGAAGGTGAAATCCAGCAGAAGCCGGAAGACTTCCCGGTTGTCGAGTTCTACCAGGTGCTCACTGGTCAGGCCACCGGCCGCGATGACGATGAGCAGATCACGCTCTTCGACGACGTCGGATTCGCTATCAACGACTTCTCCGCCCTGCGTTACCTGCGCGATTCCGTCAAGGGCACCGACTTGGAGTCTGAGATCGACATCATCGCCAACCCGGATGACCCGAAGGATCTCTTCTCCCTGGTTGCAAACGTTCCATCCCTGCTCTAAGTCGAAGGTGGGGTAGAGGGATCCAACTTCTTCCTCTACCCGCTAAGATAAGACGCATGAGTCTTGACCCGAAGTTGCTAGAGGTCCTTGTCTGCCCGCAAGACAAGGGCCCTTTGACATATCTGGAAGATAAACAGGTCCTCGTCAACGAGCGGCTGGGCATTGCCTATCCCATTGAGGATGACATCCCAGTCATGCTTGTAGACCACGCCCAGAAATGGCCCTCCTGAATCTGGATTCTATGTAAGGTTTGGATACTCTGTGCTAAGCAGGTGACTCCCCAGCACCTTTTTATGAATCCAACGCGAAGTTCAAGGTGGACCTACCGGAAAACCCGAATCACCTTGTCATCGACGTCATTGACTAGCTAGTGCTTTGGTATTCCGTGGAACGCTGCGGGCTGGCTTGTTATGCCGCCTGCGACGTTTCGCATATTAATACCACGCTGTTTTGCATCCGCGGCGAAGGTCGAGATGAAGTTGGCCGATCGCTTGCCGGAAGCACAGTATACCCACGCTTTGCGCTGCCCTTCGGCCTGCAGGGAATCGAGCAGGCAGCGCGCCACCTCTGGATCGTCCTGCCACGCGGAGGTTGGTAAGTGGTAATGCTCTGTGCCGGCAGCAAAAAAGAAATCATCTATGGCAGCCTCCCCGGCCTCGCGCACATCGATGGCCGCGGCACCGTCGCGCAGATCTTCGAACATATCGGGGGCAGTGGCAGCGGCAGCATCGGCATCCGGCACGGCACAAGCTGCGCTACCGTAGTCTTTCTGCAGCCGTGTGGTTAGCTCGCGTGCCGGGTCGTGGGGCACGCGGAAGTGATTGATGGAGGCGGTCAGGGCATCGTAGATGCTCAACAAGCCCACCCGGTCGTGGTTCATGCCGGTTGCGAACTGGATTAGCTCGGTGGACATCAAGCCCGCGACCACGCTGGTGGTTACGCCCAGCACACCGGCGGTGGCGCAATCCGGCACGGAATCGGGGTCGGGTTGCAGGGGATAGAGATCGCGCATGCCCACGCCGGACTCGGCGCCGGGCCCAGACCACCACACTGCGCAGTCTCCCCGGTAGCGAAGCACCGAGCCCCACACCAGCGGGGTGCCTGTGATCTCCGCAGCATCCGCTGCTAGGAACTTGGTGGCAAACGTGTCAGAACCATCCACTAGGATGTCCACCCCACGAAGGTAGCCCACGGCATTGTCAACGGTAAAACGGTCGCGAATCGCATGTACCACGATGCCGGCCTGCAGCTGCCGGAGCTTTTCGGCGGCGACGTCCACCTTGGGCCTTCCCACATCGTGGGTGCCGAACAGGATCTGGCGGTGGATGTTAGTGAGATCCACCGTGTCGTCATCGATCACAGAGATTTCGCCAACACCGGCGGCAGCTAGCTGCTGCATCAGCGGGCAGCCCAATCCGCCAGCGCCGATGACGAACACGTGGGTGCCGTGCAGCGCCTCTTGCTGGGGGATGCCGAAGCCAGGCAATAGGGTTTGGCGGGCTACTCTGTACAACTCTTCGCGGGGCAGTGGGCTCATTACAGGACTTTGTCTTCCCAGCTAGCCAACCCCTCTAATGATGACGAGGCCACGGCGTGCTGCCGTTTCGGAATGCGGCCAGCTTGCCGGGCCAACCGGCCACCTTCCACGGCGTATTTCATTGCAGTGGCCATCGCCATGGGGTCCTGGCAGCGGTTAATAGCACTCGCTAAAAGCACGCCATCGCAGCCCAGCTCCATGGCCAGTGCAGCATCGGAGGCCGTGCCCACACCGGCATCCAGCAGCACGGGAACATGGGTGCGCGAACAGATCAGCTCGATGTTGTGGGGGTTCAGGATGCCTAGGCCCGTGCCGATGGGCGAGCCCAAAGGCATCACCGCTTCCACGCCCACGTCTTCTAGACGCTTGGCGACGATCGGATCGTCGCTGGTATATGCCAGCACCACAAATCCTTCAGCAACCAGCATCTCGCAGGCATCCACGAGCTCTACCACGTCGGGCAGAAGCGTATGGTCATCCGCGATAACTTCCACCTTCACCCAATTGGTGCCCAGCGCCTCGCGGGCTAGCTTGGCGGTTGTTACTGCGTCCCGAGCGGTGCGGCACCCAGCAGTGTTGGGCAGCACGTCAATGCCCAATCGCTGCAAGAGCTCGAAGATGGATTCCCCACCGGTGCTAGCGCTCGTGGCACTGTGCCTACGCATGGCAACGGTGGTCAGCTGTGTACCGCTGGCAACTAAGGATTGTTCCAACATAGCCTGGCTACTTGCCCCGCCGGTTCCCATCACTAGGTGCGAATCGAATTGTTTATCTGCGATAGAAAGCATGAGTAAAGCCCTACCCGCCCTGCACGGCGATCAGGATATCCATTTCATCGCCGTCGGTAACTTCATAAGACCAGTCGCTGGCTGGGATCACGTCGCCATTGACGGCCACGGCGACGCCTTTCGGCGAGGCATCGCCGGTCTCTGCTTTTACGACGGCAGCCACGGTGATATGCCCCTCGCTGCTGCGGCGCTTTCCATTAAGCGTGTATTCCATGGTGCTTATTCCTTTCTTTTGTGGCTATCGGGGTGGGCTGTATCGGGCGTGGCGTAGTGGATCGCAGGCAGAGATGTCTATCTCCAACCCGTTGGCGGGGTAGGTGCCCAACCCCAACTGGGCACCTACCTTAGCCCCAAAGGCGGACAACAGGATTCCGTGGCGGAAGTAGCCGGTGGAGATCACCAGCCCGTCGCGCACCTTGCCAAGGTAGGGCAGATCATCTGGTGTGCCGGGCCGGGCGCCGACGATGGCTTCGATGAACTCGCAATCCTCTAGCCCAGGAACCACGCGGATGGCGTCTCGAAGAAGCGTGTGCACACCGTCTACAGAAGGACCTTTGCGGTTGTCTTCGCGGCTGGTTGCACCGACGGCGATGGTGCCATCGGTGCGGGGGATGACATAAACCGGCCGGTCCTCCACGAATGCGCGCACCACTCGGGTAAGCGGTTCGCCACTGGTGTGCACCAGCGCGTCTGGGACCCGCAGCCGCAGCATGTCACCGTACACCGGCCGTAGCGCTAGGGGATTGACACCCTCGAACCAGCCGTCTACGTCCTTGGCACCTAGCCCGTTGCAGAGATAGACCGTGTCGCCGGTGGCCACTCGGCCATCGGTGAGCTGTACATCGTGCCCGTTGATGCGCGTTGCGGCCGTCGCCACGAAGCGAACTCCGGCTTGCTGCAGGTAGTCCAACAGGCACGCGCTGAACATGCGCGGGTTGATCTGATGGTCGCCCGGGATTTCCACTGCCGCCGCCAACTGGGGGCTTAGCCCCTGCTCTAGCCTTCGGGCTTGCCGTAGTGTCAGCGCCTGGGCATCCATACCGTGTCTTTGCTGCAGCGCCAGCAACTCGCGGATGTGCACGCCATCGGCGCGGTCGGCACCCACCACCAGGGTGGATTCACTGCGGTGCCCGGTCGGTGCGGTAGTTTTCTTACCTAACCTGGCCAGCAGGTTGGGGAACATCTCGCCCGAAGCCACCATCAGCGGGTACAGCGGCTCTTGCCGGTATTGCACCTCCGCAACCGGCGCCAGCATGCCACCGGCCACGAACGTGGCACCGCTAATGGGCTGGGGATCGACCACGACGATTCCTTGTGGGGATACGCCCGCTTCCACCAATTCGAATGCCGTGGCCAGCCCGATGATTCCCGCGCCAATGATGGCGTGCTCCGCGCGTAGCTTCTGACTATCGGGGTGGTTGCCCGGGCTGAGAACAGTGTTATTCATGTGAACCGATTGCTGCATTCCCGTTCACCCGATCGAAAGCTTGCACAACCGTGGTCGCCAAGGTAGTCGGATCATCGGAGTCCATGAAGGCACGCACAATCGCCACACCAGACACACCGGTTTGGGCCAGTGCTGCGGCATCGATGGCCTGTACATCGCCGATTGCCACGACCGGAACGGCCGAGGCCGCCACGAGTGGGGGATAGCCTTCCAACCCCAGCGGAGTGCGGCCGGAGATTTTCGTCGGGGTGGGGCGGAACGGACCGGCACCGATGTAGTCGATCACATCTGCGTACTCGTTAGCGTCCTGCACTAGCTCTAGGGTTCCGGTGGTCAGCCCGATGATCGCATCCTCGCCAAGAATCTGCCGCGCCAGGTGCGGGGTCAAGTCGTCTTGGCCGATGTGTACGCCGTGGATGTGGTGATCATCCATTAGGGCGGCCGCTACATCCACTCGGTCATCGATAAGCACCTTCGTTGCCGGATTGGCTTCCTCGACTGCCGCGGCAACGTCGATAGCTAGGGCGGTCAGATCGCGCACGCTGATGGGCTTGCTGCGAACTTGAATCACGCCCGCACCACCGGCGGCCGCTGCTGCGGCAACCTGGACGACCTTTTCCTGCGGTGCTCCCGTAACGTGGTAGCACCGCAGATCCAGGTGGCTACCCTGCGCAGCAGGGCGAGGCTTAGCGCTCACTGGGAATCGTTGCTTCCTTCTCCAGATCCTCGGCCACTTCCTTGGCCTCATTGCGGTCTAGATACAGCTTGGATCCCGCACGGCGGAACTCCTCGGCCATTTCTTCTTCGCCTTCGGTATTAGTGACGCGTTCTTCGTCTACACTCTGGCGACCGAAGCCTGGCAAGCCGAGGTCCTTGACTAGCGTTTGCTTCTGGTCGGTGGCCAGAGCCTCATCGATCTTGTCACCGAATGCGTCGCGGATGTCCTGGCTGATCCGCATGGAGCAGAACTTAGGTCCACACATCGAGCAGAAGTGAGCGGTCTTTGCCGGCTCCGCAGGCAGAGTTTCGTCGTGGTAGGATTGGGCAGTATCCGGGTCTAGGGACAGGGCAAATTGATCGTGCCAGCGGAACTCGAAGCGCGCCTTGCTCATCGCATCGTCCCACTCGTGGGCGCCAGGGTGGCCCTTGGCGACGTCGGCGGCGTGGGCGGAGACCTTGTAGGTAATTACACCGGTCTTCACGTCGTCCTTGTTCGGCAGGCCAAGGTGCTCCTTCGGGGTGACGTAGCACAGCATTGCGGTACCTCCCATGGCGATATTGGCCGCACCGATGGCGGAGGTAATGTGGTCGTAACCAGGCGCAATATCGGTGACCAGCGGTCCCAGGGTATAAAACGGTGCGCCGCCGCACCATTCCTGCTCTTTTTCATTGTTAACCTGCACCATGTTAAGCGGCACGTGGCCTGGGCCTTCGACCATGACCTGAACGTCGTACTCCCAGGCGCGGTGGGTTAGCTCGCCGATGGTCTTCAGCTCAGCGAACTGGGCTGCGTCGTTGGCATCGGCGATGGAGCCTGGGCGCAGGCCGTCGCCCAGAGAGAACGCAACGTCGTACTTGGCGAAGATCTCGCACAGCTCGTCGAAGTTCTCGTACAGGAAGGACTCCTTGTGATGAGCCAAGCACCAGCCGGCCATGATGGAACCACCGCGGGAAACGATGCCGGTTACGCGCTTGGTGGTCAGCGGCACGAAGGGCAGGCGTACGCCGGCGTGGATCGTCATGTAGTCCACACCTTGTTCGCATTGTTCGATCACGGTATCGCGGTAGATTTCCCAGGTCAGGTCCTCGGCCACGCCGTCGACTTTCTCGAGTGCCTGGTAAATCGGCACGGTACCGATCGGTACCGGGGAGTTGCGCATGATCCACTCGCGAGTGGTGTGAATGTCGTTACCGGTGGATAGGTCCATTACGGTGTCTGCACCCCAGCGGGTGGCCCAGCGCAGCTTGTCTACCTCTTCGCGGATGGACGAGGTCACCGCGGAGTTACCGATATTGGCGTTGATCTTCGTATTGAAGGCATTGCCGATGATCATCGGCTCAGATTCCGGGTGGTTGATGTTGTTCGGGATGATCGCCTTGCCGGAGGCAACCTGCTCGCGCACTTTTTCTACGTCGCAGTGTTCGCGCAGTGCGACGTATTCCATCTCCGGGGTGATAATACCCTGGCGGGCGTAGTGCATCTGGGTTACGCGCTTGCCCTCCTTGGCCCGCAGCGTCTGGCGGCTAGCGCCTTTCCATTCGTCACTGGCCTCGCCACGTTTGAGGGCGCGGTTACCGTCATCCAACAGGTTGCGGCGCCTGCCCTCGTAGGCTTCTACATCACCGCGGGCTTCGATCCACTCACTGCGCAAAGCCTCCAGGCCCTCGGTCGGTTCGGCCCAGGGGCCGCGAGTGCGGTAGAGCTTCTGCGGTGGATTCGGGCCCGTTGGGGAATCGTCCAGCTGAACTTCGGTTTCCGGCACCTGTAGGGTGAAGGTCTTGCCGAAGGAATCCACCTGCTTTTCGATGGGGGCGAAGCTGTGCTTCGGGTGGATTTCCGCACCATAGTCGTCATTCGGGATGGTAGTGCGGGTGTGCTGTGTAGACGGATCCGTCATAAAAGTCTCTCCTCATTCTTCCTTCGCTGGTTCTAACCAGGCAGGTTCTAGCGGTACTCGCGCGGGGATTACAGCGCGATCTCAGCTCGATACCTCGAGCGCCCGTGTTCGGTTGCACTTCCTACTGTAACGCACAGCACCCGCGTGTTAAGTCCTAGGGCGGACGGTTGATTGGACAGCCTCAATGAGCAAAGTAGAAAAGTGGGGTTGCCCGCAAATTGTGGACACGTAGTGGAGCTACCTAGTGGTTAGGCGGCTATTTCTTTTCTGCTGGTGGTTAGACCGATGCGGTTCTCGAAGTCGACGGGGCTTATCATCCCGAGTGCGGAGTGCCGACGTCGGCGGTTGTAGACGACTTCAATCCAGTAGGCAACGGCCTTGCGTGCAGCATCACGGGTCGCCCAGCGCTTACGGTCGTAGAATTC
>NZ_JAKRNA010000023.1:0-33614 GCF_022347435.1 Corynebacterium sp. ACRPE
TGAACTACCAGCCCGAACCAACGACGCAAACCGCGCCACAACAGCAGGATCCGGAACCCATTTCGACTTCACACAATCACCTAACCCATGTCAGGTGTTTCCACGACCACTAGAAATCAGGAGAAAATAGGGTATGAAGAAACCCCGCCACCTGAGGTGACGGGGTTTACTATGCAGGGGCGACAGGACTCGAACCTGCAACCTACGGTTTTGGAGACCGTTGCGCTACCAATTGCGCCACGCCCCTATTCTTTTATTCCTCAATGCCTCAGCATCAAGCGTTGAAGACCTTACCAGAGCCATAGTTCCAATCCGAAACTAGGCACAGCCTGGACTGCCTTCAGCGCGGTAATAAAAAAGCGCCCTGCGGGCGCCTTTCTTTCCCGGTAGCGATGGCGAGAATTGAACTCGCGACACAGCGATTATGAGTCGCTTGCTCTACCACTGAGCTACACCGCCATATTCACTTTGGAGGAATTCCTTGCTCCAAACATGAATGGAGCCCCCTGACAGAATCGAACTGTCGACCTTTTCCTTACCATGGAAACGCTCTGCCGACTGAGCTAAGGGGGCACATCCTAGCGTTGAACACATCGCTATTTCGTTGTGCTCTCCGTTGCGGACTCCAATAATCTAACCCGCTTTCAACGTTTTACACAAATCGCCACGTCAGAACGTAAAAATGCATAGCTCTTGTGACACCTTTTCGCGCCTTTTTAAGGCAGTTGAATGAACGGCATGGCAGACCACTCCCTCGGGCTACCCGGCCACGCCGCCTACCGTGCCCCGGCAGCCGTGCGAAGGCATGTGGATTGGGCGGTTGTGGGAAAAAGGGGCGTCGGCAAGCGTGGCACTGCTCACCGCGGGCAGTGACCCCGGCACGGACGCTGGTGGCTGAGTCCAGTGAGGCTTTCCGCAGTTGTTGAAAAGCTGCACATAAGGCCATTGATTCGGGGCCCTGAGGGTTTAAGCTTGGTCTGTAAAATCTCCCACCCGATGCCAAGGAGCGCAGATATGTCCGCTACCGATATTGCCACCCCACACATCAATCCGCAGGGCGCGCCCATTGCGGAAACCATCCTCCTGCCCGGTGACCCGCTGCGCGCGAAGTTCATCGCCGAGAACTTCCTGGAAGATACCGTCCAGTTCAACGGTGTGCGCAATATGCTGGGGTTTACCGGCACTTTTAACGGCAAGCCCATCTCCGTCATGGGCTCCGGCATGGGCATTCCCTCCATCGGCATCTACTCCTGGGAGCTCATCCACAACTATGGCGTGAAAAAGCTCATCCGCGTTGGTTCCATTGGCGCCATGCAGGAAGACATTGAGCTGCACGATGTCATCGTCGCATCGTCGGCCTCCACCGATTCCAACTTCTTAAGCCAGTACAACCTGCCGGGCAGCTACGCCCCCACCGCCTCGTGGAAGCTCCTCAAGGCCTTGGTGGACCAGGCCGAAAAGCAGCAAGCCCATATCCACGTGGGCAATATTTTGAGCTCGGATATCTTCTACAACTTTGACCAAAGCGTTAACGAACGCTGGGCGCACATGGGTGTGCTCGGCGTAGAGATGGAATCCGCAGCGCTCTATGCCACCGCGGCTGAGGCCGGTGTCGACGCGCTGGGACTTTTCACCGTCTCCGACAACCTGGTGCACGATACCCACCTCTCCGCGGAAGAGCGCCAGACCGCCTTCCGCACCATGATTGAACTCGCGCTTCCGCTCAACGCGCTCGACTAAAAGGACCCTCTCCCCGTGACTTCCACCCACCCCACCGCTTCCCCGCAGGACAAGCGGCCAGGCTCCGCGGTAAACCCCAAGGTTGCCGTACCTATCCTGCTCTTTGTCTTCGTCTTCTCGCTGGTTATTGATAACGGCTTTAAGACGATGACCATGCCGATCGCCGAGGCGCTCGACATCTCCGATACCACCGCTTCCCTCCAGGCTTCCCTCGCCGGCGTGATTATCGGCATCGGCGCCGTGGTCTACGCCGCGCTGGCGGATTCCATCTCCATCCGCAAGCTCATGCTCACCGGCGTTGTCCTCATCGCCGTGGGCTCGCTTTTGGCCTTCGCCTTTTCCAGCTTCTGGCCCATGGTGCTCACCGGCCGCCTCATCCAAACCGCCGGCCTGGCCGCCGCGGAGACGCTGTACGTCATTTACGTGACCAAGCACTTGAGCGAGGCCGATCAAAAGACCTACCTCGGCTTTTCCACCGCAGCCTTCCAGGCCGGACTGCTCATTGGCGCGTTGACCTCCGGCTTTATTTCCACCTATGTCTCGTGGACGGCGATGTTCCTCATCCCGCTCATCCTCATCCTGGCCATCCCGCCGATTATCAAGCTGGTGCCAGAAGATGAAGCCGTGGAAGGCCACCTCGACGCCCTAGGCCTGTTTTTCATCGCGGTCTTTGCCACCGGCCTGACCCTATTCATGCAGGAATTCAACTGGGCATGGCTCATCTTTGCCGCCCTTGGCATCGTGGGTTTCATCTTCCACATCGGCCACGCCAAGCACCCCGTGGTCACCCCGGAATTCTTTACTAACGGCCGCTACGTGTGGACCATCCTCATGGTCTTCTTCGTCTACTCCACCCAGATGGGTTTTATCTTCCTGCTGCCATTTGCCGCACATGACCTGCATGGCATGAACATCGATAAGGCCTCCCTGCTGATGATCCCGGGCTATATTTGCGCCATCCTCATCGGTATTTTCTCCGGCAAGATCGGTACCGTCTTGTCCTCTCGCGCCACCATCTACACCGCCTTCGCCCTGGTTGCCGGCGCGCTGGTGGCGGCCGCGCTCTTTGTGCAGCTTCACGTCGCCGTACTCATTGTGGCCATCGTGGCCTTTGCCTCCGGCTTTGCGCTGATGTACGCCCCGCTGGTCAATATCGCGCTGCGCAATATCACCGCTGCCAAGTCCGGCATCGCCATCGGCTTTTATAACCTGACCATCAATATCGCCATCCCGCTGGGCATTGCCTATACGGCGAAGCTGCAGGACCTCACCAGCTATAACACCGTGCTGTGGATCCTAGCGGCCGTCGCCGCCATCGGTATTGCCCTGTACGTCGTCTCTGACCTCAAGATGGCCCGTTCCGAATCCCGCCTCACCCGCTAAGGAGAAAGTTATGACTTCCCGCACCGACGTTGCTTCCATCATCGACCACACCCTGCTCAAGCCGGAGGCCACCCCAGAACAATTCCGCGCCTTGGTGAATGAGGCGGCCGAGCTGGGCACCTACTCCGTCTGCGTGTCCCCATCCGCCCTGCCCATCGAGGTTCCAGAATCTTTGCACATTGCCACCGTCGTAGGCTTTCCTTCCGGTGCCGTGAAGCCGGAGATTAAGGCCGCTGAGGCAGCCCGCGCGGTTGCTGATGGCGCCGAAGAGGTGGATATGGTCATCAATATCCCGCTGGCCATCGAGGGCCGCGCCGAGGATCTGCAGGCCGAAATCCAGGCCGTGCGCGATGCCATCCCAGGCCAGGTGCTCAAGGTCATCATCGAGTCCGCCGCGCTTTCCGACGACGCCATTGTCCTCGCCTGCAAAGCCGCCGCAGCCGCCCAGGCGGACTTTGTCAAGACCTCCACCGGCTTCCACCCGGCCGGCGGCGCCTCCGTACACGCCGTGAAGCTCATGCGCGAGACCGTAGGCGACAAGCTAGGCGTGAAGGCCTCTGGCGGCATCCGCACTGCCAAGGATGCCTTGGCCATGATTGAGGCCGGCGCAACCCGCCTGGGCTTGTCTGCCTCCGCCCAGATCCTCGAGGAGCTCTAAGCCATGTCGAAGGCCGCCACCGTGGATTATGACTACGCCCGCACCTGGGCCGAGCACGACCCCGATCCGGACACCGCCCGCCAAGTGATGACCTGGATTGAAGAGGACAATACTGACGAGCTCGCCGCCGCCTTCGCCGGTCCCCTCGCCTTCGGCACCGCAGGCCTGCGCGCCGCCGTGGGCGCGGGCGAGTCTCGCATGAATCGCGCCGTAGTCATCCGCACCACCTATGGGCTAATCTCCTGGCTCAAACAGCACGTGGATACCCCAGTGGTAGCCATTGGTTGCGATGCCCGCAACGGCTCCGCGCAGTTCCAGCGCGATGCCGCACAGGTCATCTCCGCGGCCGGCGGCAAGGCCTTGGTTCTGCCGGCGCAGAACCCCACCCCGCTGACCGCCTTCACGGTCCGCTCACTCAAGGCGGATGCCGGCATTATGGTCACCGCCTCGCATAACCCGCCGGCCGATAATGGCTACAAGGTCTACCTGGGCGGCCGCATCGCCACCGGCCCGGCTGAAGGCGTACAGCTGGTTTCACCCGCCGATGCCAAAATCGCCACCGCCATCGCCGCGGCACCCCATGCCGATGAAATTCCACTTTCCACCGAGAACATCGCGGACGTCGATACCCGCGCCGAGTACCTCGACCGCGCCGCGCAACTCGGGGGCGCACATACCGATGTCACCATCGCGCTGACCGCCATGCACGGCGTCGGCGCCGCCTTGGGCGAAAAGCTCCTCACCCGCTGCGGGTTCCGCATCTCCCTGGTTCCTGAGCAGGCCCAACCGGATCCCGATTTCCCCACCGTCTCCTTCCCCAACCCGGAAGAGCCTGGTGCCCTCGACCTAGGTATCCGCCACGCTGAGGATATCGGCGCCGATATTCTTATCGCTTATGACCCGGATGCGGATCGCTGCGCCGCCGCCGTGCCCACGTCCTCAGGCACGTGGCGCCAGCTCACCGGCGATGAAACCGGCGCCCTCTTGGGCGATTACCTTGCTCGCCAGGGTGCGACAGGCAACTTCGCCAACTCGCTCGTCTCCTCCCGCCTGCTCGGGCGCATCGCCGCCCACTACGGCCTCGGCCACGAGGAGACCCTCACCGGTTTCAAGTGGATCGCCCGCACCCCGGACCTCGCCTTTGGTTATGAGGAGGCCATTGGTTTTTGCCCCGACCCCACCGCTGTCCGCGACAAGGACGGCGTCGCTACCTCCGTAGTCCTCGCCAGCCTCGCGGCCGAGTGCAAGGCCGCAGGAACCACCTTGCTAGAGCGCCTAGAGGGCATCTACGCCACCGTGGGTGCCCTCTACACCCAGCCGCTGACCTTCCGCGTCGATGACCTCAGCATCATCGCCCAAGCGATGGAAAAGGTCGCATCCACCCCTCCCACCGAATTGGCGGGCTCGCCCGTGGCGAAGGTGGAGAAATTCGCCCAAGGCTCCAAGTTCTTCACCAACAACGATGACCGCGTCATCGTGCGCCCCTCCGGCACCGAGCCGAAGCTGAAGTGCTACCTCGAATCCCCCGATGCCGACCGCCTCGATGCTATTGCGGCCGACCTGCGCGCCTACTTCGGGATTTAAACCCCTCCCCGCTCCGCGCTCTCCATCTGGTCCTTCCGAGATTGCTTAGGGCCAATGAGGGTGCGGACTAGTGGACTTGCTGCCGCCAGTCCCACGACAACGGGGCATCAAGGTTAGAAAGGCTATTTACGCCAGGGAGCGCTCCTCCAACTGGTGGGAAATCGCTGCGTTTATTTTCCGGTGCGCCCGATAACTGCGAGTCCGATTGCGCAGATGCGCTTGCTGCGCTGCCTGCGCTACTCGCTGGCTTTGAAAAAGGTGAATTTCGTTTACCCCGTCCAGCATCGTTCGGATCTTCTTCATATCCCATATCCTATCGCTAAACCCCATACCTTCATCCCTACAGTGACTTTCTGCGACTGATGGTATGGCTACCGAGCACGCCCGTTGGTACACAGCGCCTCAGAAAGGTGTAGTTTGCTGGTCCTGAAGACCAAGATGAGAGGAATTAGATGAGTACAGAACCCCACCATTCATCCTTAACAGTTTTGCTAAAGATTGCAGTTGGTATTTCATTATTGCTCTGCCTCGGCTATTACATTGGCGGTTTGAATGCGCTATACGTGGCCAAGGCTCTGGCGGGATCGGATTCCACCTCATTGCCAGATATTTCTCGTAGGTTAGGAAATGGATTTTTCTACTTCAAGATCGCTGGGGTATTCCTAGCTGTATTCCTCGTTGGAGCCTATGCGGTGTTCCACAGGGCTCAAAGCTCCCGCAGACAAGAGCCCTGCCGGTAGCATCCGCCGACGGCTGCAGGTACGACGAAACCCCGCAAGCTTTTGCTTGCGGGGTTCATTCTGTGCCAGGTAGAAGATTCGAACTTCTGAAGGCAATGCCGGCGGATTTACAGTCCGCTCCCTTTGGCCGCTCGGGCAACCTGGCATGCACTGTGTGGTGCGAGTAAGTACTTTACTACGAACCACCCTCCCACCTACAAATCGCCAGCGTAGTAGGGGCGAATGGGGCGGGAATGAGGGGGCATCGCCAAGCAGCTAGCCCACGCGGCGCACGGTGTAATCCGCCAGTTGGCGCAGGGCCTGGCTCGCGGAGTTCTCCGGTAGCACGGCAAGCTGCTCCTCCACCGTGCGCAGGTAGGCATTGATGTCCTCCAGCGCCTTCTGACGGCCGCCAGACTGGTGCAGGAGCTCGATGGCGCGCTCCACCTCGGCGTCGGAATGCAGCGGGCCAGTAAGCAGCTCACGCAGCTTGTCGCCCACTTCGCCCTCTTCCTCCAAGGCGTAGAGAACCGGCAGGGTAAAGACGCCCTCGCGCAGGTCCGTGCCCGGGGTCTTGCCGGACTCCTTTGGGTCAGAGAAGATGTCGATGACATCGTCCACAATCTGGAAGATCATGCCAATGGCACCACCAATGCGGTGCAGGGCTGCGGCATGCTCGGCCGAGGCGCCGGAGTGGTAGGCACCCAGGTAGCCCGCGGAGGCAATAAGCACCGCGGTCTTTTCCCTGATAACGGCCGTGTAGTGCTCCACGGCATTGGCCTCACCCGCGCCGATGGTCTCGCGCATCTGGCCGGTAACCAGCTCTTCAAAGGTATCGGCAAAGTGGCCCACCGTGTGAGTATCCAGCTCACTCATCAGGCGGGAGGCATGCGCCAAGAGCGCATCGCCAGCGAGGATGGCCACGGAATTATTCCACCGCGAATTGGCAGATTCCACGCCGCGGCGGCGGTCCGCCTCATCCATGACATCGTCATGATAAAGGGTGGCTACGTGCACCATCTCCACGACGGTGGCCGCCTTAACAACCTCTT
The DNA here is from genome assembly GCF_022347435.1 of Corynebacterium sp. ACRPE. Lineage (NCBI taxonomy): Bacteria > Bacillati > Actinomycetota > Actinomycetes > Mycobacteriales > Corynebacteriaceae > Corynebacterium > Corynebacterium sp. ACRPE. The sequence continues at coordinate 7,137 of NZ_JAKRNA010000023.1, forward strand.
CGCAGCCCGGACGCGAACCATACTCGGAAGCCAGCAGCGCCATCATGGGGCGAAAGCGCTTGCCACCGGCCTTAGACAAGTGGCTGACCTTATCCTTCAAGAAGTCCTGGCCGCGGTCGATTTCACTGCGCAGCTTGTCTTCTACTGCTTCCATGCCCCCACCAATGCGCTCGTTGAGCTGCGGATCACCAAGATCCACGTGCGTAGCATGCGATTGACCGTGAGTCATTAAATAGTGTTCCTTGCAACTAAAAGCCAGAGATAATCGATTACCTACCGTAGTCCAAACTGCGCCCCTAAACACACTCGAGGGGTCGAACTCATGCAATGATAGTCCTCATGTCGGAGCAGATCGATTCCCAAACCTATGTCGAGGTCGCCATCATTGGCGCTGGGCCTGCCGGAGCCGCCGCCGCGATCCATGCCGCACGCGCCGGCTATGACACCCTCCTTATTGATTCCGCTACATTTCCCCGCGATAAAACCTGCGGCGACGGGCTTACCCCGCGCGCGATGCACCAGCTCGATGAGCTCGGCATTGCGGTCAACGCCTCCTATCGCAATCGCGGCCTGAAGCTGCACGGCTACGGCGGCGATATTACCGCGCCTTGGCCGGAGACCTATCCCTCCCAGGTGGGCACGGCCCTGCCGCGCTTCCGCTTTGATGCCCTGCTTGCCGACGCCGCCCGGGAAGCCGGCGCCGCCCTCCTCACCGGCACCCCCGCCACCGATCCGGTGCTCGAGGGCAACCGCGTAACCTCCTTCTGCGTGGGAGAGGTCACCGTGCATGCCAAGTGGGTCATCGTGGCCGATGGCGTGCGCTCTACCTTTGGCAAGAAGCTCGGCCGCACCTGGCACCGCGAGGAGGTCTATGGCATCGCCGCGCGCTCCTATGCTTCCTCCACGCATGCCGATGAGCCCTGGATGCACTCTCACGTTGAGCTCAAGGACGAGGAAGGCGATGTGCAGCCCGGCTACGGTTGGATCTTCCCGCTCGGCCCCGAGCTAGGCCAGGTCAACATCGGCCTCGGCGCGCTGTCAACCGCGCAGCGCCCCGCCAAGATCAACACCAAGAAGCTGCTCGAGTTCTACGCTGCCCAACAACGTCCCGAGTGGGGACTCGGCGAGATTGAGCACGTTACCTCTGCCTTACTGCCCATGGGCGGTGCGGTATCCAACGTGGCCGGCGCCAATTGGATGATCATTGGTGATGCCGCTGCCTGCATCAATCCCCTCAACGGCGAAGGCATCGATTACGGCTTGGAGACGGCTGCGCTGGCCGTAGCCCTGCTCGGCCCGAAGGATTTCACCCTGGCCTGGCCGGCAGTCCTGCGCGAGCACTACGGCGAGTCCTTCCTCTTGGCCCGCACGGCCGCGCGCTTGCTTACTTATCCTCAGTTCCTACCGCTGGCCGGCCCGCTGGCCCTGCGCGGGCCCGTCGGCCGCATGCTCATGCCGGCCGCCGCGCGCCTGATGGGCAACCTCATTACTGACGATGACCGCGACCTCATCGCACGCACCTGGCGCGCCGCCGGCCGCACGGTCTCGTCCCTTCGCCGCGATACGCCACTCTGGGATTCGACCGCGGCGTAACCCCTGTTCCCCTAGGCACGGGCGGAGCAGCGCCTAGGCTGGCTTTACCGCTGAGTGCAGCGCCACGATGCCGAAGGTAAGGTTCTGCCAGCCGGCCTCGGACCAGCCATTGCGATTGATAACCGCGGCAAGCTCCTCCTGCCCAGGCCACGCGCGAATGGATTCCGCGAGGTAGATATAAGCATCTGGATTAGAAGAGACCAGGCGCGCTACCGGCGGGAGCAGACGCATCAGGTATTCCTTGTACACGGTGCCAAAAATCGGTACCACCGGGGTGGAAAACTCCGCCACCGCAAGGCGCCCGCCCGGCTTGGTCACGCGCGCCATTTCGCGCAGGCCGAGCTCAAAGTCGTGGATATTGCGCAGGCCATAAGAGATGGTCACGGCATCAAAAGTGTTATCCGCAAACGGCAGCTTCATGCCATCGCCAGCCACCTTGGGCACGTCGCGCTCACGCCCAGCGGCCAGCATGCCACGGGAGAAATCACACGCCACGCACCACGCACCAGACTTGGAAAGTTCCACGGTGGACACGGCGGTACCCGCTGCAAGGTCCAGGACCTTCTCGCCCGGCTTCAGGTTCAAACGCTCGCGGGTGCGCTTGCGCCAGTGCGCGTCCTGCCCAAAGGACAGCACGGTATTGGTGAGGTCGTATTTCTCGCCCACGGCGTCAAACATGCGCGCCACATCGAAGGGCTTTTTATCCAGATCTGCCTTAGACACAAATGATCAGTCTAGGCTACGCGGGCGCCAAGGGCACGAGCCGCCCACCGCGGCAGCTCCGGACGCTGGCCCAAAATGGTCAGCGGCACCCGGCGAGTATCCTCCAGTACCTCTTCGTAATAGCCCACGAGCTGCTCACACAGCGCCTTCCACGTCTTGGAAGAAATAGACTCGCGGGCATTGTCCCGCATCTCCTGGTGGATCTCCGGATTGAGCAGAGCGTCCACCGCATTGGGGAGGTCTTCCACAAAGGTCTTTACCTCCAGCAGCAGTCCGTTATAGCCCTCGTCGATGAGGTCTACCGGGCCACCTGCCCGCGGTCCGATGGTCGGCACGCCGGAGGCCTGCGCCTCCTGGATGGACTGGCAGAAGGTCTCGAACTCACCCGCATGGACAAAGACGTCCAAGGAAGCATAGGCGGCGGCGAGGTCTTCGCCGGACAGCGCACCGGTAAAGACGGCGCCGGGCAGCTGGGCTTCCAATAGCGGGCGCTCCGGCCCATCGCCCACGATGACCAGCTGGATATCCTCGCGCCCGTTGAGCGCCGAAAGCCGGTGCACGCCCTTTTCCGCGGCGAGGCGACCAACGAATCCCACCACATTCTTGGTGTCGCTCGGATCCCAGCTGCGGCGCAGCTCCTCAGAGCGCTTGGAGGGATGGAAAAGTTCTGCGTTCACGCCACGACCCCAGTGGCGCACGTTCTTGATGTGGTGCTTTTCCAAGTCCCGGATGGTCAGCGATGACGGTGCCAGCGTCATCTGGCAAGAGTTATGAATCGTGCGCAGCCACTCCCACACGCCATAGGCCAGCGCGGAGGCATGGTATTTGGTAGCAAATCCAGCGACGTCGGTCTGATACAACGCCACGGCCGGAACGCGCTGCTGGCGGGCGGAGAAAGCGCCCGCCGCGCCGAGCACGAAGGGGCTGGCCAGGTGGATGATATCCGGCTTGAAATCGCGCAGCGCCTCATCGACCGCCGTGGTAGGAACGCCCACCGGCAGCGAATCCACCAGCGGCACGCGCACGGTGGGCACGCGGTAGATGGGGAAGCCTAGATAGTCCGGAATCTCTTCTTGTCCCTCACGGGCGCCCGGCGCGATGACGATGGCCTCTTGGCCGGTCTCGTGCAGGTGCTCTAAAACGCGCAGCACGGAGTTGGTCACACCATTGACATTGGGGAGGAAGGATTCAGCCACGATCGCAACACGCATGCCACCATCATGGCCTATCTTCTTAAGTTTATGGTGAAGCCAGCGGAAAATCTTGGTTAATTATTTCTCCGCGAGGCGGGTAAAGAAGCTAATCAGCTTCCACAGCACGGCCGCGATGAGCGTGGCAACCACCCCTACCGAGAGCGCCGGGATGATAGCCAACGTCCATTCGCGGCCTTCGACCTTGACCAGGTCTGGGTCGTCCTGGGCGTATTGCACCCACACCTGCTGGCCCTCGCCCAGCCCACTGGGATAGAGCAGCCCGTGCTGTGGGGTGTGGTAAATCCCTTCACTGTCTTGGAAATCCACCGTGGTGCGCAGCATGCCCACATCCTTGACCGTGGCCAAAGCGCGCGCGGGGTGGCTGGCGATGGCGTGGTCATTCATCACCGGCCCGATGACCATGCCCACCACGCCCACCAGCGCGGCCAGATACAGCGCCAGCGTCAGCTGGTGCAGGCGGCGGCGATAGACCGCGGGCGTATAGCGCGGCACCACGGCCGCGTGCGGCTTATGCTGCGGCGGGGCCACTTACTGGCCTACCTTTGCGGTGAGCTTCTCATTGAGCGCCCGGCGCGTGGCACGGGTGGTCTTAGCCTCCACGACGGTAATCCCGGTGGAGTATTCCTTCAGCTCCGCCAGCGTATCCAATAGCTCCTGCGGGGTGGTCACCTCGCGGTAGTCTGCTTCATAGGCTTCTGCCAGCTTGCCGACGTCCACCCCATGCGGCGTTCCAAACGCCGGCTCGAAGGACTCACGCAGCGCATCGGCACCTTGTTCCAGGGTCTCGAAGATGCCGCCGCCATTGTCATTGGCCACCACGATGGTGAGGTTTTCAGGTCGCGCCTGGTCTTCCGGAATGAGCAGGCTATTCGCATCATGCAAGAAGGTGACATCGCCCATGAGCGCCATTACTCGCGGGGCGCGCCAGTTGGTGGGATCCAGCGATTGCGTGGCCAGGGAAATGCCGATGGCTTGGGCGATGGTGCCGTCGATGCCGGCCGCCCCGCGCGGTGAGTACGTATCCACCCCATCGAACGGCAGGCCCACCATGGAGGCGTCACGCACCGGGTTCGAAGCGCCGAGCACCAGGGTGTCATTGACGGAGAGCGTATCGCCCACCGCGGCCGCGACGTGCAGCCCGGTGAATCCCAGTTCCTCATCCTCGAGGGTCTCGCGCACCGCTTGCCCGGCCATATCGGTTGCGCCTTCGCAGATCTTCATCCACTCGCGGCTCGGCTCACCGGTGACCTTGACGGTGGTGCCAAGCCGGGCCTCTTCGCCACGCTGGTTGGTGAAGTCCTTGGTGCGCGAGAGCACCACCAGCTCAATATCCGGATCATTCATCAGCGCTAGCACGCCACGGTGCAGCGTCGGATGCCCCACGACGATGACCTGCTCTACCTTGGTGTTGACCACATAATCATTCGCGGAGACCTGCGCCTTGCGGAAGATATGCGCCGCCGCTGGATGCACCGGATGATACGGGCCCGGCGCGCTCGGCTCCGCAATGGTCGGCACGTCTTGGAGGCCTTCTACCTCCCAGGCCTCATCACCCGCAATGACCAGCGTGTTCTTGCTCAAATCCACGGCCACCTCACCGTGGTCCACGAAGGCTGGTGCGGGCTCGCGCACGCTGTCGCCGGAGGTGTGGTCTGGCAAGGTGGCGTCGACAAGCGGGGCATCAAAGGCCACATTGATGTGTACCTGTAGGTCTTCGCGGAAGCGTTGGGCCATCGCCGCGATATCGTCCGCGCCGGTGACCTGGGTGGTGTCCGCATAGACGCCGAAGATGCCCTGCTGCTCGATGGTCTGCGACGCCCCCGTGCCCACCAGGCGCTCCGGCCGGTCCGCGCTAATGATGGCTAGCGGCGTATGGGAATAGTGCGCCTCCACCACGGCCGGCAAGGTATTGGCCACCGCAGTTCCCGAGGTCATCACCACGCCCACGTGGCGGCGCTGCACCCGCGCCATGCCCAGGGCGGTAAACGCTCCCCCGCGCTCGTCCAGGCGGGTGTGTACGCGGATATCGTCACGCGCCAATAGCGCCAGCGACAGCGGCGCGTTGCGCGAACCAGGGCACAAGACGACATCCGTGAGGTGGCGCGCTAGTTGGGCGGCTACCTTCTCAGCCAACTGCATCGATTCATTCATGCCGCCCGATTTTACCTGCCCGCGCGCCATTTCCCTTACCGGGCAGGTGCTGGGCGCTTAGTTCTGGTTGGCCGACTGCTCGCCGCCGCCCAGGAGGTCATTGAGGAGACCCTCAATGTCCACGTCGCTGCCCTTATCCAGCTGGTCTTGTACCTCTGGTGGCAACTCGGTCGGGATATCGGATGGCAGGTCATTTTGGAAGTCCGGCAGCTTCGGCAGATTATTGGAATTCTCATCCTGCGTATCCGGCTCTTCGGTCTGGGTCACGGTGGTGGGAACCTCCGTGGTCAGCGTTTCCGTCACCGGCTGTGGATCCGGCTTATCCGCCTCGTCCGCGGCATTGCGCCACAGGAAAAACAACACCGCCGCAGCCAGCACTGCAAGTACCGCGATGGCCGCGAAGACGCCGGCCATAGCCCCGCCACCGCTGCCCTTCTTCTTGCGCTTTTCCGGCTGGTCCGGATCATAGTTCGACGGCACCGGCTCGTACTCGGGCTGCTGCGCGTATTGCTGGCCATATGCCTGCCCGGCCGGCTGCTGATAGTTCTGGCCGTAGCTTTGCTGCTGACCGTAGCCCTGCTGATAGCCAGCGGCCGCATCGAATTGACGAGTCTCATTCTGCGGCTGCTGCTCGCCCGGGAAGTACTGCTTGGGGTGCTCGCGGCGCGCTTGGTCGCGGCTGGGGCCGGCGGCATTATCGGGCACGCGGCCAATCTGGCGCGTGGCATCATCCGCCGGGCTGGACCAGCTGCGGGTTTCATTATTATCGCCATGAGGGCCTTTAGAAGTCATACCCTCTACCTCTACCCCATTTTGCTGTGAGATCCTAGAGAGGACTCCCACAGCTAACGGGCAGCGGAGGCTCGCCGCTTAGTGCGCTTGGCGTGCGCTCAAGGCACGGCCGGTGGCGGTATCCTCTGCGGCTACCTGCGCCGGGGTGGCATCCGCGATGATGCGGCCGCCATCTTCGCCAGCGCCCGGGCCCATCTCGATGATGCGGTCCGCATGCGCCATGACCGAGAGATCATGCTCGACGACGATTACCGTATGGCCTGCATCCGCCAGCTTGTGCAGCTCGGTATTGAGCAGGTCGATATCGGCTGGGTGCAGGCCCGTGGTGGGCTCGTCCAGCAGGTAGACCGTGTGGCCGCGACGCGAGTTGCGGGAACGCTGCAGCTCCGTGGCCAGCTTGATGCGCTGGGCCTCGCCGCCAGACAGCTCCGGCGCGCCCTGGCCCAAGCGGAGGTAGCCCAGGCCGACGGCCTGCAACGTGGCGATGGCGCGGTAAATCTTTTCTTCTTCGGCAAAGACCTCGGCCGCTTCATCTACGGTGAGCTCCAAGATGTCCGCGATGGTGCGGCCCTGCCAGGTCACCTCCAAGGTCTCGTCGTTGAAGCGGGCGCCGCCGCACTCCGGGCAGGTGGTGTACGAGCCCGGCAAGAAGACCAGCTCCACCTCGATCTTGCCCGCGCCGCCGCAGGTGGGGCACTGGCCTTGCTTTACGTTGTAAGAAAAGCGCGAGACCGTCCACTTGCGCTGCTTGGCCTCATCAGTGGAGGCGAAGAGCTTGCGAACGTTATCGAAAAGCCCGGTATAAGTTGCCAGCGTGGAACGCGGGGTGCGGCCGATGGGCTTCTGGGTAATCTGCACGACGCGCTTTACTCGATCAAAGCCCTCCGTGCTCTCCACGGACCAGCCCTTGTCCTCGGTCTCCTCTTCATCGGAAATGGCCGTGGCGGACTGTCGCAGCAGGCCAGCCAGCACCGTGCTGACCAGGGTGGACTTGCCCGAACCGGAGACACCGGCTACCGCCGTGAATTGGCCCAAGCCAAAGTCCACATCCAGGTTGTCGATGCTGCGTGCGTTGATGCCGCGGAGGGTGAGGTGGGAGGAGGGGGTGCGGGGGTCGTCGGCAAGCGCGAGCGTGCGATTAGCCAGCGCATTGGCGGTAGGGGTGTCCGCGTCATAGTCTGCGACCGGGCCCGAATAGACCACGTTGCCGCCGCGCTCGCCGGCCAGCGGGCCGACGTCAACGAGCCAGTCCGCCTGCGCGACCAAATCCATGTCATGCTCCACCAAGAGCACGGAGTTGCCGGCCGCGATGAAACGACGGCACATATCCATGACCGCGTCGCGCTCATCGGGGTGCAGGCCGGCCGAGGGCTCGTCGAGCGCATAGGCCACGCCAAAGAGACCGGAGCGCAGCTGCGCCGCCAAACGGATGCGCTGCATCTCGCCGCCGGATAGGCTTTGCGTCGGCCGATCCAGGCTTAGGTGCGCCAAGCCGAGCTCCAGCGCCGAGGTCAACGCAGGCAGAATCTGCCGCAGCAGCAAATCCTCGGCCGAGTTCTCCTCCGGGTTCTGCTTGCTGAGCACCTCATGCACCCTATCCAGCGGCAGCGCGCCCAGCTCATCGATGGGCATTCCCGCATAGGTCACCTTCAGCGCGGCCGGGTTGAGGCGGCGGCCGCCACAGGTCTCGCATTCGCGGGATTCCATATAGGACAGGGTGCGCTTGCGCAGCGTATCCGATTGGGTCTCCGCCAGCGTTTTATTGAGGTAGCTGGCCACCGAGCGCCACGTGCCCTCATAATTGCGCTGAATCTGATCCTTGCCACGCAAAGGCTTCACGGTGACTACGGGGCGCTCTTCCGTGAAGAGGATCCAGTCGCGGTCTTCTTGCGGTAGGTCCTGCCAGGGCGAATCCAGGTCATAGCCCAGATTCATCAGGATGTCGTGAAAGTTCTTGCCGGCCCAGGCACCAGGCCATGCTTGGATGGCGCCTTCCTCGATGGAGAGGGTGGGATCCGGGACCATGGAATCCTCAGTTGGCTCGTGGACCACGCCCGTGCCGTGGCACTGCGGGCACATGCCCTCCGGGGTATTCGGAGAGAAAGAATCCGAGTACAGGCCCTCCGGGTTATCCCCGGCGCGCGAATAGAGCAGGCGCACGCTATTGGAGAGCGCGGAGACGGTGCCAACCGTAGAGCGCGCACCTCCGCCGGAGGTGGATTGCTGCAGCGCGACCGTCGGCGGCAGGCCCTCTACCTGGCTAACCTGCGGGTCGACGGCCGAGCTAATGAGGCGACGGGCGAAGGGCGCCACCGATTCGAGATAGCGACGCTGGCCTTCGCCGTGAATCGTGCCGAATGCCAGCGAAGACTTGCCCGAACCAGACACGCCCGTGACCGCAACGAGCTTGCCGCGGGGCATATCGACGTCGACGTTGCGCAGATTGTGCAGGTGGGCATCGCGGACCTTGATAGTAGACATGTCCCCTAGCGTACGCACAGGTGGTGGGTTGGGCAGTCTGAAGTCTGACAGCAGTCTCCTTTAGCGATTCACCGGTTTTCTTTCCTGGTTCACCGGTTTTCAACGATTTCGTCCATACATATGGCGAAAATCGTCGACGATTTAGGTGTTTTAGATGGACGAAATCGTTGAAACGAGGAAAGTGGAACCTTCCTGGAAGATTTCCAGTCCAATGAGACATGTGGACGAGAAATGAATTACTAGATTTAGGCCTTACTGACTATCAAATCCGCTGCAGGATTAGTGAGGGAACGCTTGTACGCTTGCGGCGCAACTGTTACATCGCGGCGGAGGCGAGTGCGAAGGATAAGCTCGCCGCGGTGGCGCAGCTTTATCCGGATGCGGTGTTTACGGGAACGGCCGCGCTCGCAGCCTATGGCTTTTGTAAGGTGCAGCTGCCGGCAACGATTCGGGTAGATAACAATCGCCGGGCACGGGCGGATGGGCTGGTGCGTACTGTGAGGTCGCGGCCGGTGCCGGTAAATCGGGTAAAGGGCGTAAAGATGGCGTTGCCCGCGCAGGCGGTGGCAGATGCGCTGAGCTTCGAGCGCTGTGACAAGTGGCTGCTCAAAGAGGCCCTGGCGCAGGCCTACCGCGGGCTCAACGGAAGGGGGAGATTCGCGGCTGATTTAGAGCTGGTGACCAGCAAGAAAAGGGACGCGGTGCGCGAGTTAGCAGAAAGGGCGCCGGTGGGGACGGCATCGAAGTGGGAGCAGCGGATGTTTCGCGAGATGCGGCGGGTGGGTCTCAAGCCTGTGCCAAATTTCCGGCTGGGACCGTACACCTGGGATTTAGGCTTCGAAGCAGGAACGACGGTGGTGGACTTGGACTCGCTTTACTATCACACGCCGGAGAATAATCACCGGGAATTTCTCATCGGGACGTGGAAAACCAATCATGCGGTGCAGCACGGATGGGCGCCATTGAAGTTTACGGATGAGTGCACCGACTACCACCTCAAGCTGGTGGCGGAGACGGTGCAGGAAACGGTGGCGCATCGGCGCAGTGTGCGCGGGCTAAAGAGCAGGCCGCAGAAGGTGCGCCGGGCACTGGCGACTCCGGCGTGGAGGTTTCACCAGAGCTTGCTCTAGGCGCTAGTCAGAAAGGTGCGATTCAGCAAGGTGCGGCCAGCAGGCGCGAACGCGATCGAGCCACCAGTCGCGGCGGTCGGCGGGGGCGGCGAGTGCAGCGAGGCGGTCTGGGTCGGGGGCGAGGATATCGGCGGAAAGGTGGCCATCGACAAGCGGGCGCGGGGCGGTGACATCCTCTTCGAAAAGGGAGCCGGTGGCAAGACCGGCGGCGGCCGGGGTGACGTCGATGTCCTCGTCGTCGTAGATGCGCGGAAGCGCGGCGACGGCTGCAAGGCCCATATTGATGCCAATGGAGGTATCGAGCGCGGAGGCCACCGTGATATCCATATGGCGCTGGCGCAGGTGTTGGGCCACCTCGAGGACGCGGCGCACACCACCGAGCGGGGCGGGCTTGACCACGGCAACATCTGCGGCCTGCAGCTCGGCGACGCGGTACGGGTCGGCGACCTTGCGAATGGATTCATCGGCGGCGACGCGCACAAAGAGACCCGCGCGCATAAGGCGGCCGCGCACCTGGGCGAGTTCCTCAGTGGTGGCGCAGGGCTGTTCCATATAGTCCAGCGGCATCATCATCTGCGCGGCCTCGACCGCCTCATCGACGGTCCAGCCGCCGTTGGCGTCCACGCGCAGTATAGGGATATCGCCGCGTTGGGTGACGGCGTCGCGGACGGCGCGGACGCGAGCGGCGTCGTCGGCAAGCGTGTGCCCCTTCTCCGCTACCTTGATTTTGAAGGTGCGGCAGCCGGGGTAGCGCTCCACCACAGCCGGGACCTCGCTGGCGGGTACGGCTGGGATGGTGGCGTTGACCTCGATGGAATCGCGCACCGGCTCCGGAAAGCCCTCGTAGGCGGCCTCGAGCCCGGCGTGCAACCAGGCGGCGGACTCGGCCGGGCCGTACTCCAGGAAGGGCGCGAATTCGCCCCAGCCGGCCGGACCCTCGATGAGCAAGGCTTCCCTGGTGGTAATGCCTCGGAAACGCACGGCGAGTGGGAGGGAGACTACGTGGGCGCGGTCGAGGACGTCATCGATATGCATGGCCTTCATGGTAGCGCCCGCCGGCCGTTGACCCCTCCCCCACTCTGCGCTATTTTGAGAACCTATACCGATAAAGGAGGAATTATGCTGCTAGCTGAGGCATTGGCGGAGCGCGCCCAGGCGCAGGAGCGCCTCAATAGCCTGCACGAGCGGCTACTGACCGTGGCCCGCGTGCAGGAGGGTGATACCCCGGATGAGGATCCGCAGGAGCTGCTGCGCGAGCTCGACGGCGTGGCCGGGCGCATCGATGAGCTGGTGCAGGCCATTAATGCGACGAATATCGCCACCGCCTTTGATGAGAAGAGGAACTTGATGGAAGCCCTCGCGCTTCGCGATGGCCTCTTGCGCAAGCGCCGCATCTACCACGACCTGGCGCAGAGGGCGGGCACGCGCTCGGATCGCTATTCCCGCACTGAGATTAAGTTTGTCTCCACCATCCCGGTGGCGGAGCTGCGCAAGCGTGTCGATGATTTGTCTAAGCAGTACCGCGAGCTGGATACCCGCATTCAGCAGCTTAACTGGAATACCGAACTGAAAAACGGATAGTCATATCGCGCGCTCCTTAAAGCGCGCGATGGTAGCCCACACGCCTGCAGCGAGCAGGCCCCCACCCTGGAGGGGAAAATCCTGGGACCCTGGCCCCCTTTAGCGCTTTAAGGGGCGGGGAGTTCGAGTCTCCCCATGGCATGGAGTACCGCGCTGGTATGGCGTACACGGGTATTGTGCGGGGCAACAACCTCGCAGTATCGCGTATTGATTATCACCGGCCTGCTGGGCAGCGTGTGTGGGTGAGGGTTGGGAATGGGGACTATTCTTCTTTTGCCACTAAGCTGGCCGTTATGAGCGAGCAGAGAAAATACAGCACCGATAATCCGTTCCGTCCGGAATTGTGGCATGCCGTAGAAGGTTTTGAGGACCTGACGGATATCACCTATCACCGGCTCAACGGCGAGGACCGCAAGAACGGCATCGTGCGCATCGCCTTCGATCGCCCGGAGGTGCGCAATGCGTTTCGCCCGCATACCGTAGACGAGCTCTACCGCGCCCTGGATCACGCCCGCCGCACGCCGGATGTGGGCACGATTTTGCTCACCGGCAATGGCCCTTCCGAAAAGGACGGCGGCTGGGCGTTTTGTTCCGGCGGCGACCAGCGCATTCGTGGCCGCTCCGGATACCGCTACGCCACCGAGCACGCCCACGATGACGCCACCGCGGATGAGTCCACGGTGGACACCGCCCGCGAGAAGGTCGAGGGCGGCCGCCTGCACATCCTCGAGGTGCAACGCCTTATCCGCACCATGCCCAAGGTGGTCATCGCCGTGGTCAATGGTTGGGCGGCCGGCGGCGGACACTCGCTGCACGTGGTCTGCGATATGACGGTTGCCTCCCGCCAAGAAGCACGCTTCAAGCAGACGGACGCGGACGTGGGATCCTTCGACGCCGGCTATGGCTCGGCGTACCTGGCCAAGATGGTGGGCCAGAAATTCGCCCGCGAGATTTTCTTCTTGGGCCGCACCTACGATGCCCAGCGCATGTACGAAATGGGCGCGGTCAATGAGGTCGCGGACCACGCCGAGCTCGAGGACGCCGCCATCCGCATGGGCCAGGAGATCAACATGAAGTCCCCCACCGCCCAGCGCATGCTGAAATTCGCCTTCAACCTCACCGATGATGGCCTGATGGGCCAGCAGGTCTTCGCCGGCGAGGCCACCCGCCTGGCCTATATGACCGACGAGGCCGTCGAGGGCAAGGAGTCCTTCCTAGAAAAGCGCGAGCCCAACTGGGATAGCTTCCCGTACTACTACTAATGCTTATCGCTTTTTGTATCGGCATTGCCGTCGTTGCCACGGGTGCGCTCGTCGTTGGGCGCATCGTGTTGCTGCGCGGCATACGCAAGGCAGAAAAGAACGAAACCCGCCCCTTCGACGGTTAAAATCGCCTCCGTGACTATCCTCTCCCCGCTTCCGGTTGATCCACATAACCCGGCCAGCATCCTCCCCGATTTGGAGGCCGCCATTGCTGGCCAAGGGTGCTTTTTGCCGCTCCCGCTTGCCGACGCCACCCGTGCCACCCTCCTGCGCAATACTCAACGCGCCGGCGAGCCCATCGACTCCAGCATCGCCCTGGTGATGTCCACCTCTGGCTCCACTGGCACGCCGAAAGGCGCGCAGCTCACCCCAGCAAACCTGGTGGCCAGCGCGGATGCCACCCACCAGGTGCTCGGCGGCACCGGCCAGTGGCTGCTCACCATGCCGGCCCACCACATCGCCGGCATCCAGGTACTGGTGCGCTCGCTGGTAGCGGGCGTCGACCCGCTGTGCATGGATCTCAGCGAGGGCTTCGATATACCCACCTTCGCCCGCGCGGCCGCAGATCTCGACCGTACCGGGGACCGCACCTATACCGCGCTCACCCCGCTACAACTGGCTAAGGCCATGGATTCGGTCGAAGGCATCGACGCGCTGCGCACCTTTGACTCCATCCTTGTCGGTGGCGCGGCCATCAACCCGCGCCTGCGCGCAGCGGCCGAGGAACTGGGCATTGCGGTGGTGGCGACGTATGGGTCGTCTGAAACCGCCGGTGGCTGCGTCTACGATGGTAGGCCGATTCCCGGCGCGCAGGTCCGCGTCCAGGACGGGCGCATCCTCTTGGGCGGGCCCACCATCGCCCACGGCTACCGCAACGCGCCCGAGCACGAAGCCTTCCGCGAGCCAGGCTGGTTCGCTACTTCCGACGGCGGCTTTATCGACGCCGGCACCCTCACCGTCACCGGCCGGCTGGATAACGTCATCGACTCTGGCGGCCTCAAGCTACACCCCGAGGCGCTAGAAACCGAAATCCTCAAGGTTAAGGGCGTGGACCATGCCTGCGTCGTCGGCGTGCCACACCCGCGGCTCGGCCAGGCGATTATGGCGGCGTATACCGGCTGGGCCGATATCGGCGATATCCTCGAAGCCCTCGAGGACGCCGAGCTTCCCCGCTGGCAGATACCGAAAGACATCAAGCGCCTCGCGGAATTTCCCACGGCCGGGCCAGGCAAAATAGACCGCCGCGCGGTGGCGCGCATCTTCGGCGCTTAGCCACCTTCCACGTCGCGCACCGCAATCTCGCGCGCCGCGGATTCCCCGAGCGAAAAGCTGGCTCCATTATCCACGCTAACCTCTAGGAGGCCGGCTACCGGCGGGGCAACGACGGTCAGCCGCACGCCTGGACGAACCCCGTGCTTGTCCAAGTAGCGCAGGAATTCGCCATCGGCGTCATTGACCTGTTCCATGGTGGCGGGAGAGTTGGGTGGGACGTCGGCAAGCGTAATGCGCGAGAGCGGCTCAGCCGTGCCATCGGCCGCCGGAATGGGATCGCCGTGGGGATCGCGCGCAGGGGCGCCGAGGAAAGCATCGATGCGCTCGACAAACCTATCGGAGGTCGCATGCTCTAGCATTTCGGCTTCCTCATGCACCTCGTCCCAGGTATAGCCCAAGGTGCGTACCAAAAAGGTCTCGAGCAGGCGGTGGCGGCGCACCATGGCCACGGCCAATTCGCGACCTTCCCGGACCAGCCGGACGCCAAAGTAACGCTCGTGTTCCACGAGTCCCTTGGCCGCGAGGCGCTTGACGGCCTCGGAGGTGGTGGGCAGCTTTTGGCCGGCAGCCTTGGCCAGATCACCGAGCGGCATGGCGGTATCGCGTCCCGCCTTTTCCTCGTGGTTCCACAAAATCTTGAGGTAGTCCTGGGTGCGTTCGGGCAGCTCGCTTACGTGCATTCACCCCATCGTAGTTCATCCTATTGCTTCCATGAGTTTCAATATGTATGTTTTTAGAAGTTCACTACATTGAACTTTGGTATTCATTTCTAATTTAAGGACTTTTCGTTGCAGAAAACCACCGCACTTCCCCTCGCCGTACTGCTCGCCGCTACTACGCTCACGGCCTGCTCAAGCGGCGATGACAACCACGGAGATAGCCTAAAAATCTTCGCCACCACCGGCTACTTGGCCGATGCCGCAGCCAACCTCGCCCCCGAAGCCGATATCACCACCATGGTCGGCCCCGGCGGTGATCCGCACACCTACCAGCCCACCACGCACGATATTGAGGCTATGAAGGACGCCGACCTCGTACTCTGGAATGGCCTCCACCTCGAGGCCCAGATGGTGGACCAGCTCAAGTCCCTGGGAGACAAGCAGCTCGCGGTGGGCGATCAGCTCGATGAACAAGATCTCCTACCCTGGCCGGAACAAGGAAAGGGCGGCGAGCAACTCTATGATCCGCATATCTGGAATAGCCCCAAGCTGTGGAGCCAGGCCGTTGAGAGCATCGGCGACAAACTTGGCGATATCGATTCCGAGCACGCCGCGGACTACTCCACTGCCGCCGATAACTACGAAAGCCAGATCGCCGCTGCACAGGACAAGGCTAAGAAGGAACTCGCTGCTGCGAAGCCCCGGGTGCTCATCACCGGCCATGATGCTTTCAACTACTTTGGCAAGACCTTCGACTTTGACATTCACGCCACCGATTTCGTCACCACCGAGGCCACAAAATCCGCCACCGAGATTTCCGCTCTGGCCGATACCATCGCCGATAAGAAGGTCCCCGTCATCTTCAAGGACAATCAAGCCAACCCACAGGCCATCACCTCGCTGCAACAGGCCGTGGAGTCCCGCGGCTGGAAGGTTACCGTCTCGGACGAGGAGCTCTTCGCCGATACCCTCGGACCCGACGCGCCCACCGATACCTACCTTGGGGCTTTCGAGCACAACGCACACACCGTGGCAAAGGCCTTAAGCTAATGCTGCGCGCCACCCACCTCACCGCAGGCTATCCGCGCACGCCCCTGCTTGCCGACGCCACCTTTGCCCTCACTCCCGCCACCATCACCGGCCTCGTGGGCGCCAACGGCTCCGGCAAGTCCACCCTTGTGCGCACCGTGGTGGGCTTGCTTCCACCGCTTAACTGCGAATCGCTCACCTTTGATGGCACCAACCTTGCCCATTTCCGCCACCGGCTCGGTTACATGCCGCAGCACGCGGATATCGATTGGGATTTTCCGGCCACGGCCTTCGACGTCGCGCTTATGGGTCGTACCGCCGGCCTGCGCTGGTGGCAGTGGCCGAGCCGCGTCGATAAGCGCGCCGCTCACGACGCGCTCGCCCGCACCGGAATGCAAGAGCACTCGCACCTGCCCATTTCGGCCTTGTCCGGCGGCCAGCGCCAGCGCGTCTTACTCGCTCGCACGCTCGTGAGCGATCCCGAGCTCATTATCTTGGATGAGCCCTTCGCTGGGGTCGACGCCGCAAGCCAGCGCGCCATCATGGAGGTACTGGAGAATCTGCGCGCCGATGGCGCCACCATATTGCTGGTCCACCACAACCTTGCAGAGGTGGCCAATTTCTGTGATGAGGTCCTCATGGTGGGGCAAGGCCGCCTTATCGCCGCCGGCCCTACTGGCCAGGTACTGACCGAATCCGCCATCGCCGACATGTTCTGCTTGCCGTCATGAACCCACTAGAGCTCTTTCAAGACTTCACCTATAGCCAGGCGCTGTGGGGCACCGTGCTCATCGGAGCCTGTGCCGGTGCACTCGGCCCGCTAGTCTATGTGCGCCGCACCAGTTTGCTCGCTGATGCCATTTCGCATTCCTCCCTGCCTGGCCTGCTGGTCGCCTTCATCGTGGCCACGGCCTTAGGGTGGGACGGCCGCAATATCTGGCTGCTGTCTGCCGGCGCCATCCTCACCGGCACCCTGGCCGTCGGCTGCATTCACCTAATTCCGCGGTTGGCCCCGCTCGGCTCAACCACCGCGATGGCCGCTACGCTTACCACATTCTTCTCCATCGGCATGCTGCTCATGCAGTATATTTCTCGCCAGCCCTTGCCCGGTAAGGCCGGAATTCAGGATTATCTGCTGGGAAACGCGTCTACGCTCACGCGCGCCGATGTGAGTTCTGCGCTCGTCATTGGCGGCGGCGTCTTGCTAATTCTTTCTTCGGTACACACTCGGCAAGCCACCGTCGCCTTTGACGCCCCCTTTGCCCGCGTAGCCGGCATTCGCACCACGGCCTTAAATGCCCTCAGCTTCCTCTCCTTAACCGCCGTAACGGTTATAGGCGTCAAAGTGGTCGGCGTGGTCCTCATGGTGGCCGTAGTCATCAGCCCGGCCGCGGCCGCCCGCCCCTGGGTTCACCGCCTGCTTCCCTTCATTGCACTAGCCGGCTTCCTAGGCGCGCTTACTGCCGCCGTGGGTTGCTACCTTTCCATCGCCTTTGGCCCGCTGCCTACCGGCCCCATCATCGTGCTGGTGCAAGCCGCCACCGTAGCGTTCAGCCTCGTCACCAGAAAGCTTCGACCATGACCCTTGCCGCTACCGCTTGCCTGCTTGCCGTCCTTACCGCCGTAGCATGCGCGCTGCCCGGCACTTTTGTAGTTCTACAGGGACAGGCCATGCTTATCGACGGCATCGGTCATGCCGTCCTCCCCGGCATCGCCGTGGGCTACCTTTTAACCTCCGATATCGACTCCCCGCTGCTGCTTATTACCGCCGCGGCCGGTGCCCTGGCCGTCGCCCTCGGCACGCGGTGGCTGCAGCGCAGCGCGCTGGTTACTGCCGATGCCGCCCTAGGCCTCATCTTTCCCGCCCTCTTTGCCGCCGGCGTCATCCTCATCTCTACCCGAATGAGCCACGTACATATCGATGTCCACGCCGTCTTGGTCGGCGACGTTAACCTCGCCGCCTTTTCCAATCCCCACTACTGCTATGTCATGGCCGGCGTGCTTGCCGCTAATGCGATCTTCCTCGCCCTTACCTTGCCGCGGCTTTCCGCCACATCCTTTGACGCCCCCTTCTGCACCGTGCGTGGGGTCCGCTCCCGCGCCGTACAGACAACGTTTATGGCGGTGATCGCCTGCACCGCTACCGCCGCCTTCCACGCCGCCGGCGCCATGCTGGTTATCGCCTTGATGGTCTTTCCCACCATGACCGCGCGGCTTATCACCCGCCGAGTGCCCGCCCTAGTGCTGGCTGCCTGCGGCATCGCTGCGCTGAGCGCGGTAGCAGGATTCTGGCTGGCGTACTACCTAAACGCGGCCACCTCCGCCGCAATGACGGTCACCAATGCCACGCTCTTTATCGCGGCGCTGGCTGCGTATCGGGTACACCACCGCGCCTGCCTACGCTGATTGCCGCCCGCCACCACGCCAGTGGCACAATGGTGGCTATGTCTGCCTCGAAGTCTGCCCCGAATTCTGGGGCCCGTTCCGCCGGTAATTACCCCGCCACTGCTCAGGATTGGCTCGAGGGCGCGCGCCCGCATACCTGGGCCAACGCGTTCGCGCCCGTCGTCGCGGGCACCGGCGCGGCATTTGGCATCGACGGCGGCCACGTGGGCCGCGCGCTGCTCGCCCTCATCGTGGCGTGGGCTCTTATCATCGGCGTGAACTACGCCAATGACTATTCGGATGGCATCCGCGGCACTGACGACGACCGCACCGGCCCACAGCGCCTGACCGGCGGTGGCTTGGCCCGCCCGCAGCACGTAAAGCTCGCGGCCTTTGCCGCCTTCGCCGTGGCCGGGCTCGCCGGCATCGCGCTCTCCCTCGCGGCGCATGCGTGGTGGCTCATCCTCGTCGGTGCGCTATGCATCGCCGGCGCCTGGTTTTATACCGGCGGCAAGAACCCGTATGGCTACCGCGGGCTCGGCGAGGTCGCAGTCTTTATCTTCTTCGGTCTCGTCGCCGTGCTTGGCACCGAATTCACCCAGGCCGGCCGCCTATCGTGGTCGGGCCTCGCACTGGCCGTGGGCATCGGCGCGATGAGCTCCGGCGTCAACCTGGTCAACAATATCCGCGATATTCCTTCCGACGCCGAGACCGGCAAGATTACCCTCGCCGTGCGCCTCGGCAACGAGAAGGCGCGCCTGCTCTTTACGGTGCTGCTCCTGCTGCCATTCTTGCTGACCATCGGCATCGCCTTCGGCAGCTGGCTCGCGCTCGCCGGCTTGGTCTACTTCCCCCTTGCGCTGCGCGCCATCCGCACCGTCAACCGCGGCGCCAAAGGCCCAGAGCTTATCCCCGTGCTCGGTCTGACCGGCCGCGCGATGCTGCTGTGGGCCGTGATCGAGGCCGCAGCACTCATCATCGTCTAGTCCTGCGCGGCGCGGCCTTCCAGCTCCGCCTGGACCCAGCGCTTGTGGGCCTTGCGCTGGGCGGAGTACTCGGCCAGCGTCTGGGTGGCCTCGATGCGCCACTTTTTAAAGATCAGCATCGATAGCGGCAGCGCCACAAAGAGCGCCAGCAGCGCCGCGACAAGCACCGGGATGGCAAAGCCGATGGCGATGGCCAAAAGCTCAATCACCACGGTCAAAGCGATAAAAAGCACTACGCGGGCGAGCCCGTACTTCCACAGCGCCGCGCGCGAACGGCGGCGCAGTTCTGGGTCCGGCTTGGGTGGCTCAGGGTTATGCGTCATGGGGGTTGATTGTACGCGGTGCAGGTAGAATCGCACGCATGGGCCGAATCATCCTCCTCCTACTCTTTGTCCTCGCCGCCTACCTCGTCTGGAAGGCCTTCGGGCCCTCGACATGGAAAAAGCGCGAGGTGGAACAACCCCGCGCTATCAAGGGCCCCGACGATGACGAGGAATTCCTCTGGAAACTGGAAAAGGAGCGCTTCAAGCAGCGCCGCGCGCAGGAGGCAGAAGAAGAAAAGCGCCGCCAGCGCCGCAAACGCGACGCCGACGGCGAGAAGGACTAGGCTTCCTTCGGCACGAAACGCATCTCAAGGCCTAAGGCCTCGGCCACGGCCGTGATCTTTTCCCACCGCACGCCCACACCACCGTGCTCGATGGTGTGGAGGGTGGAGCGGGAGATACCGGCGGCGTCGGCAAGCTGCTGCTGCAAAATGCCCAACTCGCGGCGCCGCTCGGCAAATTGGGCGCCAAGGCCCAAAATCACGGCATTATCGCCGGCCGGCTTTCCCTGTTTATGGCGCGGGCTCGTATGCTCCGCCATCTAGTTCAGCCCCGCATAGGAGTGCAGGCCGGAGACGACCATATTGATAAAGATCAGGTTGAAGACCATCAGCGCCATCGCCATAACGTTGATCCATGGCGCCGCCTTGCGGAAGGCCGGCGTCGCACGCGCATGCAGGTACGCGGCATACAGGATCCAGGTGGCAAAGGACACTGTCTCCTTAGGGTCCCAGCCCCAGAAGCGGCCCCAGGCGGACTCGGCCCAGATGGCGCCCAAGAGGATGCCCAAGCCCAAGGTCGGCAGGGTGATAACAGCCAGGCGGTAGGCCAGCTGGTCAATCTTCGCGGCAGAAGGCAGCGGGCGGGCCACCGCACCGAAGAAGCCATGCTCGGCATGCTTCGGTTGCGCCATACGGAACAGCGTCAGCAGCGAGACAATGCCGGAGATAATACCGATGGACGCACCCAAAGAAACCACGGTGACGTGGATGGGCAGCCAGTGCGACTGCAGCGCCGGCACCACCGGGGCGGACTCGGCATAGAGCTTGGTGGAACCATAAAACATCAGCGCGAGGGTCGGGGTGAGCAGCCACGGCCACACGGTGCGCCATTCCTTGCGCTGCATGGCAATATTGCCCACCAGCAACACACCGAAGCTCACCATCAGCACGTACTCGTACAGGTTGCCAAACGGGAAGCGGCCGGTGGCCAGTCCGCGCAGCACAATCGCCGCGGCGTGCAGGGCAATGCCCACCCACATCAGCGCGCTGGTCATGCCGCCGAGCTTATCGGCCTTGCGCTCCTTTTCCTGCAGCTCATCGGCCGTGATTCCGGAAGAGGACTGGGCAACCTCGCCGGCATAGCTCTGCTTGTCGACGCCCCCAGCGCCCGCCCCCACCAAGACCTTCGCGGCCTCGGACTTCACGGCGCGGCGGCCCTCTATGATGCCCTGCATGCGGCCGTAGTAAAACAGCGACAAAAAGAGCGCGACGCAGTACACCACAAAGGCGGTCTGCACCGCGATATCCGAGAAATTAGACAGATTCTGATCGATCTGCATGAATGCTCCTAGCCTTCACACGTGCGGTATAAGTGCTGATTACCTTACTCAGCGAAACGGCCCAATCCAACTTTTGTTGGATCGGGCCGGGGCGCTAATCGTCGGTATAAAGTTCGTCTTCTTCGACCTCGTCTGGGTCGGGCAGCTCCAGCAGCGCGCGGTGCAGCTCGTGGAACTCCTCGGACCAGCCGGCGCGGTCGGTGCGGGCGAGGCCGCCCATTTCCACGTCGGTGCCGCCGGCCGCGTTCGGCCGCAGGCGGATGTAGACGCGGCGGCGCTTAATCACTAGCGATCCCACCAAGGAAATGAGCATCACCAGCGCGGAGGCCAGCACCCACTTCTGGAAAGGATCATAAGAGACCTGGTAGTTGGCGAACTCGCTGGCGCCGTCAAAGGTGATCTTCGTGCCATCGTCCAGGGTGACGTCCTCGCCCTGGTTGAGGTTCACGCGGTCAATCTTTTGTAGCTGGCCGGACTGCACCAGGTTCGGGTCCAGCGAGAAGAAGGACTGCGGGGTGCCGGTGTCCAGGCCGGCATCACCGCGGTAGATATCGATGGCCATCGCCGGATCCTGCAGCCCGGGATATGCGGACTGCAGCAGCTTGCCGTTCTCGCCGGCCCATTCGGCCGTGGGCGCGAAGAGGCCCTGGATGGCGATCTGGTTCTGGCGGCGGTCATAGAGATCCGGGTGCATGCCGGCCGGTGGGTCGAAGCGCATCGCGCCGGAGGACAAGAAGAAGGTCGTGTCATTCGGCTGGAACTGAATGGTCTGGGTGCGCTTTTCACCATTGGGCCATTCCACCGTGACCGTCGGCGCGTAGCCGTGGCCCTGCAAGTAGACGCGGTTGTGCGCCAAGCGCAGCGGGTGGTTGACCTTAAGCTCATAATCCTTCCACTCGGAATCGTCCTTGTAGATGTCCTCGCCCTCCGCGTAGGAAACGTTGGAGGTAAACATCTCCGCCTGGCCGTTGGGCAGGTAATCCGCCGCGAAGTCATGGGCGATGAAGCAGAAGGGGTGGAGACCGGTGCCGTCGAAAAGCGGGCCGGCGCGGAAGGAGTCAAAGTTGGACGTGGAGGTATTGCAGAACTCTGTGGACTGATCCAGGGTCTGGCCGCCGCCCTGCGAGCCGGACTCGGTGACCACGATGACCTGGCCCTCATAGTTGACCAAGCGGCCGGCAGCGACGGTGACCAAGATGGCCACCAGCGCCACGTGGAAAATGAGGTTAGCCAGCTCGCGGCCGTAGCCGCGCTCCGCGGAGAAGGTATGCACGCCGGCGCGGTCTTCTTCGGGGGCGTACTCGGCCACGCGCCACTTCTTCAGGCGCTTTGTAATTTCCGCGGATAGCTCGTCCTCGCTCTTATCCGAGTGCCCCTCGGCCGCCAGCGGCAGCTTGTGGAGGTATTTCGGCGCGCGCGTTGGCGGTGTCTTCCACGCCTTGTAGTGATCCCAAGAGCGCGGCAGGATGCAGCCCACCAGGGAAATGGCCAAGAGGATGAAGATGGCCTGGAACCAGACGGAAGAAAAGACGTCGAAAAGCTGCAGCTTGTCGTAGATCTTCGCCACGTTGCCGTTGGACTCGATGAAGTCCTGCACGTTCTGCTCGTTGAGGTCGCGCTGCGGCAGCAAGGAACCGGGAATCGCGGCGAGCGCCAGCAAGAAAAGCAGCGCCAGCGCCGTGCGCATGCTGGTCAGCCAATGCCAGGCTTTGCGGAAATATTTCACGTCTCTCCTAAATCAGGGTTGCGCCAAAGTTGCCGGTCCACTGGCGGATGAGGCTAATAAACTCGCCCCACAGGCCGGTTACCAGGGCCAGGCCGACGAGGATCATGGCCACGCCGCCGATTATCTGGATGGTATGCGAGTGCTTGCGGGCCCACGAAATCGAGCGCATCGCCCGCGCGGAGCCCAGCGCCACCAGCAGGAACGGCAGTCCCAAGCCCAGGCAATAAAAAATGATAAGCAGCACGCCACGCGCGGCCGTCATGCCTTCGGTGCCGGCCGATACGGAAATAATGGCGGCCAGCGTTGGGCCCAAGCACGGCGTCCAACCCAGCGCGAAAATCCCGCCCAGCAGCGGCGCGCCCAGCCAGGTGGTCCAGCGCTTCGGTGCCATGCGGGTATCCTTTTGCAGCGCCGGGATCGCGCCGAGGAAAACCACACCCATCAGGATGGTCACGCCGCCGCCGATGCGCATAAGCGTCTCCTCATTGAGCCGAAGCGCGGAAATCGCGCCGAATACGGAGACCGTCGCCAGCAGGAAAACCACGGTAAAGCCCAGGATGAACAAGGCGGCGGCCAGTACCACGGCCCATTGCCTGCGCTTGCCGACGCCCACCCCCAACTCACCGTCGAACGTAACCTCGCCGCCCACCACGCCGGCTAGGTAAGAAATATAGCCAGGCACCAGTGGGATCACGCACGGGCTGGCGAAGCTCACCAGCCCCGCCACGGCGGCCGCGAACAGGCCCAGAATGAGTGGGCCGGAGGTCGCGGCCTCGGCAAAGGAGTTGCCGATGCTCGCTGCGTTATCCATTTATTCCTTTTCTAGTTTGTCCACTACGTCCATCACGTCTTGGGCGGTGATGGACCGCAAAAAGACCGTAGCCGGGCGGTGCTGTTTGTCCAAGACGATGGTGGTCGGGACCACGGAGGTGGGCACGCCGCCCAGGGCCGCCGCGGTCTTAAACGGCGGATCGTAGATGGAGGGATACTTCAGCCCGTTGTCTTCGAGGAAGTCATTGGACACCTGCGGGTTATAGTCGCGCACATTGATGCCCAAGACGGTGCCGATTTTCCGCTTCTGTAGCTCGGAGTGGACCTCTTGGAGGTCATCGGCCTCGGCGCGGCAGGGAGCGCACCACTGGCCCCAGGAGTTGAGCACGACGATTTCGCCCTCATAATCCTCCAGGGAAATGGTCTTATCCGTATCGCGCACATCCTCGCCGGAGAAGGTGCGCAGCGGCTTGCGCTCGGATTCCTCGTAGTTGATGACCTTTTCGCCGCCGGGCGTGATGAATTCGAAGTTGCCGCCGGTAGCCACCGCGTTTTGCGCGTTATCGGCGTCCTGCGAGCAACCGGCAAGCGGCAGGGCGACGACCGCCGCTAGCACCGCGCCAATCGCGCGTTTGCGTTGTAGTGCCATTAAATCTCCTGGGCCGGCGAGGAGTAGAAGATGTCGGTGACCTGGTTGTCATCGAAAAGCAGGGAGGTAACCGAGGCCAGGTCGCATTCGCGGTTCCACGGCGCGTGCGGCAGGCGCTGGCCCAGCACGGTGCGCTGCACCATCACGATGGGCAGCTGGTGGCTGACCAAGATCGCCTCGTGGCCGGCCGCGGCGGTGCGGGCGCGTTCGATGGAGCCCAGCATGCGCTCGGCAATCTGCTCATAGGGCTCGCCCCACGAGGGCTCCAGCGGGTTGACCAGCAGCGGCCAGCGGCGCGGGTTCCACAGCGCGGAACGCAGGCCTTTTGTGCGCAGGCCCTCGAAGCGGTTGCCGGACTCGATGAGCGTCTTATCGACGTCCACGTCTAGCCCCGTTACCTGCGCAATCGGCCGCGCGGTTTCCTGGGCGCGCTGCAGCGGCGAGGCCGCCAGGTAGGTCACGTCGTGGTCGCGGAAAGACTCCGCGGTGCGCGCCGCCATGGAATGCCCGCGCGAGGACAGGTGATAGCCCGGGATGCGACCGTAGAGGATCTTCTCCGGGTTGTGGACCTCGCCGTGGCGCACGAGGTGAACGATGGTGCGTGTCATGTCTCTCCTTGGTGTGCGGGACTTAATGTGCGGGACGCGCGGTGGCCGCCGCCTGCGCGGCGGGCTTGAGGGCGGCTTCGATGAGTTCAAAGTCGGCGTCGGTAAGAGCATCCGAGACAAACCAGGTCTCGAATGGGCTCGGCGCGACGTAGATGCCGTTATCCAGCAGGGCGTGGAAGAACGGGGTGAAGCGGAAGGTCTCGGCCGCCTGCATATCGGCAAAGTTGCGGCCCTCGCCCTCGGCAAAGCGGATGGAGAACATCGAAGACGCCCGCTGGATGTGGTGCGCTACGCCCTCGGCCGACAGCGCGGAAGAAATCATGCCGGTCAGGCGATCCGCGTTGGCCTGCAGGCGCTCGTAGAGCGATTCATCGGCCAACTCCAAAGACTTCAGGCCGGAGGCCATAGCCACCGGATTACCGGACAGCGTACCGGCCTGGTAGACCGGACCGTCCGGCGCCAGGTAGTCCATGACTTCGGCGCGGCCACCGAAGGCAGCGGCCGGCAGGCCACCGGAGACGACCTTGCCGAAGGTCACCAGGTCCGCCGCCACGCCGTCGACGCCGTACCAGCCCTTATAGGAGGTACGGAAGCCGGTCATGACCTCGTCGAGGATGAGGAGGGCGCCGTCGCTATGGGCGACGTCGGCAAGCGCGGCGTTGAAGCCTTCCTCTGGTGCCACGGTGCCCATGTTGCCGGCCGAGGCCTCCGCGATAATGCAGGCAATCTCGCCTGGGTGCTGCGCAAATGCCTCGCGCACGGCCTCGATATCGTTATAAGGAACGACGATGGTATCGGCCGCCGTCGCGCCCGTAACGCCCGGGGAATCCGGCAGCGCGAAGGTCGCCACGCCGGAGCCGGCCGAGGCCAACAGCGCATCCACGTGGCCGTGGTAGCAACCCTCGAACTTCAGCACCTTGGCGCGGCCGGTGTAGCCGCGGGCCAAGCGCACCGCAGACATGGTGGCCTCGGTGCCGGAGTTAACCATGCGCACCTTATCGGCCGCGGTGCGCGCGACGATGGCCTCCGCGAGCAAAGCCTCACCCTCGGTGGGCGAGCCGAAGCTCAAGCCACCCGCTGCGGCCTGCTGCACGGCCTCCACAATCTCTGGGTGCGCATTGCCGTGAATCATCGGACCATAGGAGCTGACCAAGTCAACATACTCGTTGCCGTCGGCATCCCACAGGCGCGAGCCCGCACCGCGCTCAATCACGCGAGCCTGGCCACCCACGGAGCCAAACGCGCGCACCGGCGAGTTCACCCCGCCCGGAATCACCTTGGAGGAACGCTCAAACCACTGTTGCGACTGGGAAGTATTAGGCATGTCTGACATTCTAGCGATTCGCGCGCTATACAAAAGTTGGAGTGCGCGATTCACAGTCAGCCGCTAAACTTCGGGGCGTTGCACTTTTCAATTCGGGGGGATTTTCAATGCAGCGCACTCTCATTTTCGCCATCCTGGCCGCTTTCTGCCTCGCCGGCTGCGCCCAGCCCGCGCCCGAGCGTCCGCTGCCTACCTCGGTGGGTGCCACCCCGCTTGCCGACGCCCCCTCCTGGCAGCCCCCTCCCCGCCCGCTCGCTC
>NZ_JAKRNA010000024.1:0-32231 GCF_022347435.1 Corynebacterium sp. ACRPE
GCCCAGCCCTCTACGACAACGCTATCGACACCGACTACACCCACTCAATCGGCATTCAAAAAGGCCAAATCTAACCCCCGCGACACGCCGAGCCAGACACACATTTTGACCCTTAACCCGCACTTGCCGACGCCCCCTTAACCGGCCAAGCCCTCGAGATTTACAACGCTGTGGCCCTCGCCCTAGTTTTTTATGCCTACCGCGTATGGGCCGAGGCCACTAAGGCCACTTCGCTAGGAAAATGGTCGCTCAAGCTGGAGATCATCGCTCCCCACCCCGGTGTGCGCGCGGCCTGCTTGCGCAATTCCTGGCTGTTACTTTCTATGCTCACACTGACGGGAGTGCCGTTTATTGTGCCGTTGTTACTCGGCGTCCTAAGCGTGAGTGTCCTCGCCTTCGGTCAAACACCGTTTGACATGCTGGCCAATTGCCTAGTCGAGCGCCGATCTCAGACGGACACGCCTTCTTTTCGCGGCACCAAGTAATACAGGAGCGCAAGGACTACCAGGACAGCGAACATCCAGGAAGATGGGAAGAGGAATGCTAGTGCCGTAGCTACCACCATCACCGCGGCGGCCGTTAGCCTCCTGACCTTCGGGTTGGGTGCGACGCGGGCGATGGTCATGGCGGCCACAACATACGACACCGCCAAAATTCCGTACCCGATTACACTCACCCTATATTCTGCAAGATACCGTTCGAGCCCGAAGTCAGCAATATCGGTGGCAGGAAAGGTTACTTGAATGGCCCACAGGCTTTCAAAGACGCGGAGGGTCCACCTATTCGTCTTCTCTTCTAACGCCACGGCTCGGCAATTCCCTTCTTAGTTTTTCGACTTACACTCATAACTTTTTCCGCACAGAAAAGGCTACCTAAAAAACTTAGTGCGCATCCCGCCACAACTTTTGAACTTTCCGCATTGCATAGCCGGGCATGCCCAAGTCCTCGATGGTTTGCTTATTCCACGTTCCACGGACCTGTCCTTCCACCACGATGGCGCGGCGAAATACCCCGCGGTTTCCAGGAACAAGTACCTCGTGGACTTCCTTCGTCATCGCAAAAAGACGGTCTTGATAACCCAAGATGTACTCGTCAAATGCTCCCAGCAGCAATACCGATTGCTTCTTTCGCGCTTCGGCCATTTCCACTATCTCAGCCGACACAAGGTCCTGGGAAACTTCGCCGCAGCGCATGATGTCCGGCGCGAGGTTTTCGGCTGCGGGCCGTATCAGTCTTTGTGGGAGCTTTGCCCACCAGGCAAAGTCGTGCAATGTTGCGGGACCGTGCGTTCGGAAGTACCGAGTCATCAGCTCCGCGGTCGCCGCGACTTTATCGCCGTTGAAGGTCTCCTCTAGCCCCGGCAGATCCACCGGTGTGATGAGCTGATCGGCTCCTGAATAGACGGCGTGACCGCTTTCCATTGCTACACGCACAACATGCCAAAAGGGTACGTCGGGCAACGCTGTTGCAGCCCGCTCCTTGAGCTCGGCGCGCGAAAGCGGATTGTCAATGAGCTTGGTTACCCCTGCTCGCAGCTCGGTATCACCCTTGCGCCCCTTCGCGCAGAGTTCGGTTATCCAGCCTATGTCCTTGATAGAAGCCGCGAAAAGCGTATTGCGCATGGGATACCCACGCACAATGTTTCCAGCATCTGAATGGTCTTTCGCCCGCAAGGCCAGTGACCGGCGCACCGAATGCAAGTCTTGGCCTTGCATGACGCCGAAGGCGCGGGCTGTCTCCTCAGCACTCTCCCACCGCCTCATGGTTAGGCCTTGCGAGGCGAGCCTCAAGCGCGCCTTTTCCCGGCGGGAGAATGTAACCGAGCTAGTGGGCTGCGGCATCCCAATCCTTGCCGGCTCCGGCGGAGACCTCTAGCGGCACGTTCAGCTCGATCGCTGAGTCCATCTCGCGCTCGAGAATCTCTCGAACTTCGTCCGCCTCACCGGGGGCGACTTCGACCACCAATTCATCGTGTACCTGAAGCAGCACGCGAGACTTCATCCCTTGCAGTGCGCGGTCTACGCGAATCATCGCCACCTTAATAATGTCAGCGGCAGTGCCCTGAATCGGTGCATTAAGCGCAGCGCGCTCCGCGTTCTCGCGTGCTAGGCGGTTATCGGAGTTTAGCTCTGGCAAGTAGCGGCGACGGCCGAAGAGCGTTGCCGTGTAACCATCCTTGCGGGCTTGGACCACGACTTCATCGAGGTACTTCTTCACGCCGCCAAAGCGCTCGAAGTAGCTTTCCATAATGGACTTTGCTTCCCCTGCCGGAATGCCCAATTGCTGGGATAGACCAAAGGCAGACAGCCCGTAGACCAACCCATAAGACATGGCCTTGACTCGGCGGCGCAGCTCGGGTGTCACCTGGTCAACGGGAACGTCAAAGACTCGAGAGCCAACATAGTTGTGCAGGTCTTCGCCTTCCTTGTAGGCCTCGATGAGGCCTGGATCGGCGGAGAGGTGCGCCATGACACGCATCTCAATCTGCGAGTAGTCCGCAGTCATGAGTTCATCGAAGCCATCGCCCACGATGAAGGCAGAACGGATCTGGCGGCCTGCTTCGGTGCGCACGGGGATGTTTTGCAGGTTGGGTTCGGTGGACGACAAGCGGCCGGTAGAGGCCACGGTTTGGTTAAACGTGGTGTGAATGCGGCCGTCAGGCTGCACGGTTTTGATGAGACCTTCCAAGGTGGTCTTCATCTTCTGGTACTCGCGGTGTGCCAAGAGGTGATCGAGGAAAGGGTGAGGGTTCTTAGCCGCGAGCTGTTCAATCTCCTTGGCCGCGGTGGAATAGCCCGTCTTCGTCTTCTTAGTCTTGGGCAGCTCGAAGGTCTCAAAGAGCACGGTTTGCAACTGCTTTGGCGAGTTGAGGTTGAGCTTGTCATCGCCGGCAAGCTCGCGGGCGGCACGTTCTTGTTCGGCAACCTGCTCTACAAAGGCATCCTTTTGCGTCTCCAGGATGTCCACATCGACGGCAATACCGGTGGCCTCCATGCGCGCCAGGATGGTTACCAGCGGCAACTCGAGGTCGGTATAGAGCTCGAAAGAGTCAATCTCCTGCAGCTCCGCAGTGAGCCGTTCTGCCAGCTCCATAATTGCCGCAGCTTGGTCAACCAGGGAGGAATTATCCAAAAGGGACAGCTGCTCCGTAGCGGCGCCGAGGGTCTTTTGGAGGTGGCGCTGGTAGACGTCGGCAAGCGCGTAAGTGCGCTGACCAGGGCGAAGCAGGTAGGCAGCAAGGGCCGTGTCATGGGCGATGCCAGCCAGCTCAATCCCACGACCGGCAAGCATATGGAAGGCCGCCTTTGCCTCGTGGAAATACTTTGGCGCCTCAGATGCTAACCACTGAGCCAGGGCCTTATCGTCCTCGGCTGAAAGATCGCCCAGCTCCACTTGTAGGCCGTGACGGTCTTGGTCCACGAATGCAATCGCAGAAGCGTCGCCTCGTCCCGGGTTTCCCTCGCCTTGGACATACACCGCAACGTGCTCGCGGCCGGGCAACCACTGGGACAGTGGCTCGTCATCGATGACTGTCTCGAGCTCTTGGACTTCCTCGGTCTGTTCGGCTGCCTCAGCACCATCATTGGGAATGGCGGCGAGTACGCGATCGCGCAGGTTGGTACCGAACTCCAGGTCGTCGAACTTGGCGGCAACGTCGGCGACCTTGGCTTCCTTAAAGGCCAAGTCATTTGGACCGACCCCTAGGTCCATGTCCGTAATCATCTGGGTGAGCTTGCGGTTCATCTGCACCTGCTCGATGCGCTCGCGGAAGTTATTGCCCACCACGCCCTTAATTTCCTCGGCGTGCTCTACCAAGGATGCCAAGTCTCCATACTTGACTATCCACTTGGTGGCAGTCTTTTCACCTACCTTTGGGATGCCCGGCAAGTTATCGGAAGGATCGCCACGCAACGCGGCAAAGTCTGGGTACTGCGCAGGTGTAAGACCGTACTTCTCCTCTACTGCGGCGGGGGTAAAGCGGTGGAGCGTGGATACGCCCTTCATGGGATAGAGCACCGTCGTGGACTCATTAACTAACTGCAGGTAGTCACGGTCGCCGGTGACGATGAGAGTCTCGTAGTCCTGCGCTTCGGTTGCGAGAGTAGCCAGAATGTCATCGGCCTCGAAGTTCTCCCGGGACAGGGTGGTAATACCCAATACCTCGAGCACCTCGCGGATGAGGTCTACCTGACCCTTAAATTCCTCCGGCGCGGCCTCGCGCTGGGCCTTATAGTCCGGGAACATCTCAGTGCGGAAGGTCTTGCGCCCCACGTCGAAAGCCACCGCAATGGCGTCGGGGGCCTCTTCCGCCACGATATTAGAGAGCATCGATAGGAAGCCATACACGGCATTAGTGTGCTGACCTCCTGAGGTGGAGAAATTATCCACCGGCAGGGCATAAAAGGCGCGAAAGGCCATAGAGTGGCCGTCAATGAGCAGAAGTCGAGGCTGATTAGTAGTCACCTGCCCCATCCTAGAGAAGCACGCCGACATCCGAACACCCCGGTGCAGATTTTGTGGATGACGTGCGCATTCCCCCGCTGCCCCTACCCAATTAGGAATTCGCCTAGTGCCTGCGCTACTATTTTCACAGTCAAAGGCAGTCCGCCTTTACACTGTGCGCCCCTGTAGCCCAATTGGCAGAGGCAACGGATTCAAAACCCGTCCAGTGTGAGTTCGAGTCTCACCAGGGGCACAACGAGATAAGGCCTCGGTTTCCACTAAGTCAGGGAAACCGAGGCCTTTGCTTTAGCCCAGTTCAGGCAGGGTTGGCAGGTGGTACTTACGCAGGAGCGCGTTAATCTGCGGAATGGAGGCCTTGAGCTGCGGCAGTGCTAGTCCAATGAGGCCAGCCACCCCGGCAATACCAAGGATTGCGCCCAAGACGGCGGGCTTGGAGCTCGCGCCGTTGCTCGATGCGGAGCTGCCCGCGGCTGGCTGCGTAGTATCGGCCGGTTTGCCGTCCCCGTGTGCACGGGCGGTAAGCCATTCCTCCTTGCCCAGACCCCCCTGGGTCAGTCGGGTCTCGCCGATCCAGCCGTACCACGGGTCCTGCGGGCGCTGGTTATCAAAACCGCCACCCATGACCCACTGCAGGTCGCGCGGGAGAAGACCTTCGGCACCTACCGCATTACGCAAGATAGGCGCGCCGTTGATAAACATCTCCACGCTATCGCGCTGCGGATCATTGACCACGGCAATATGCATCCACTCGTCCTTGGGGACCTCGTGGGACCATACGGTAGAACCGCTTCCCTGCTTCGGCTCCGCCCACCAGCGCAGCTCGCGCAGGTTAGAGATACCAAACATGACGGTGGGATCCGTGTCCTCAGAGCCGTCGACCAACTTATTGATGGCAGAGTCGCGGCTAAGCGCGCTTCCCCAGCCATGTTGGGCACCATTGAAGTTCTTTGGAATCTTGACGAAGGATTCGAAGGTGTACCCCTTGGTGGTATCCACGTTATTAGCCGCGGCGCCCTTGTCGGTGCGGAACTCGGCATTGCCTACCTTGCCGGCAGGGTCGGACCAGAAGAGCGAGCCGGCATCAGAAGACAACGGGTGGTGATCGGAGCTATAGGTCACCCGATCACCTAGCATGGCGCCAGAGCGATGCAGGTCACTGCCGGAATCGCTGGCAATATCGGGGATGGTGGTGCCACGGCCGGCAGGGGCGCCGTCGGCAAGCGCATGGCCGTCCTTGTCTTGGGCCTGGCCCGGGCGCCAGTGGAATACGGTGTGGTCGTTCTTGGCAAAGTCATCCGCACCCTTGGGCAGCTCATCCTCCGCGATGGTGTAGGGCCTATAGCCTTCCGCCGCGATGTCGCGCGCCCGCTGCGCCAGGTCCGGCTGGTGGCCCTCGCCCACGGTGAAATCCGGGGAAAAGGAGGAAAAGCGCTGCTCAAAGTCGAACGGAATGGCGTAGCTATCGCCCTTATCATCCAGGGTGAGCTTGTCGAACTGCGTCAGCTCCTCGTGCGGCTTCTGCGCCACCCACGGCGAGAGCGCGGTCATCTCCAGCTGCTTGCCGGAAAGATCAAATTCAAGCACGCCCAGCAGACCGTTTCCGCCCTGGTAGGCCATTTGATAGTCCTGCAAGATGGAAACGACGTCGTGCCCGGCATCGTTCTTATCCACGCGGTAGCCCGCACCATGGTGGTGTCCACCCATCACCAGGAAGATCTGGTCGTTGCGCTTGATGAACGTATCCCACAAATCTTTGCCGTAATCATCCGAGTAGAAGACGCTACCCTCGCCATCGATATTGAGGGCCTCATGGGTGGTCACAATGACCGGAAGGTCTGGGTGCTGATCAATGATGCTTTGCGCCCACTCAATGGCCTTTTCATCGGCGCGCCAGCCCAGCGCCAAGTTGAGATACTTCTGCCCTTCGGCTTCAAAGATGTGAGCCTCGGAGTCATTATTGACCGCAGTGTAGCGTTCTTGGAAGGTCTCCGGGTTTGCGTCCTTGGCGCGATCGGCGCTAAACCACTTGTCATACGGGTGAGCCGACGCCCCCTCCACGTCCATGTCGTGATTGCCGGGCAAGATGGAGTAGTTCAGGTCAGAATCATCAAGGACCTGCATGGCCTTATCGGCTACCTGCCATTCGCCCTCCACATTCCACTGATCGACGACATCGCCCAGGTGGGTAACAAAGTCCATATTCAGCTCGTCTTGGTGCTCCACCAACCATTGGGTTTGGGCCAAGTAGGGCTCGCTTCCGTAGCGAGCTTGGGCCAAGTTGCCCGTCTCCGGGGTGGAATAGCGCGAATAGAACTGGGTATCCGGTAAGACGCCGATGCTGAAACGAGAGCCCTCGCTTGGCGACGCCCCCTCGGCCCCAAACTCCGCAGCACTTACGGCCGGTACAACAACGAGGTTTCCCACCACCGCGGTTGCAGTTAGCGCGGGCAGGACGAAACGATTTTTCATAGAGAGTCCTTTAATACTGGAAAGGAATGCTTGCTCAGGGAAGATGGCGGGAATACGCAAGGGATTCTAGGACGTGAAGCTTTCAGCTAGTTGAAGCCCGCGTAAACAGGAGACTGAATAATGGGAAACTTATGGTTGCCTCTGGAAGAGACATCTTCTCGTGTGAGATTCCGTATAACCTGCCCCAAACTGCATAGTTGCATTGGGGTGCATTAAACTGACAGAATATTCATGAATGCGGTTTTACCTCTACGGTTAGGGAGAAGACCCTCCCCTACCGCGGTAGGTAGATCACCGCCCTCTAATGAAAGATATGCATTACGATTCACAGCGGTTCGCCTAGCCTCCCGCTTCGGCACTTTTCTGCTGCCTAGCTAGGCCAGTCGCCCTCCGCACCAGTCCCCTCCCAGGTAGATTTTTATTTTATGCAGTACATTTTGAACGCTATCCGCGGCGCCCTCATCGGCATGGCCGAGCTCGTACCGGGCATCTCCGGTGGCACCGTGGCGCTCATCGTGGGCATTTATGAACGCGCAGTCCACAACGCCAACGATCTCATCTCCGGCCGCTTCAAGAAGGTGGAATGGAGCTTCCTCATCTCCGTAGCGATCGGCATGTTCATCGCCGTCTTCGGAATGTCCACCGTGCTTTCTAACTTCGTAGATAATCACGTATCGGCTTCCGGAGCGCTCTTTTTGGGCATGGTTGCCGTGTCCATTTTTGTACCGCTATCCATGCTTTCTAAGCAGGAGAGGCTGCGCCCCTCTTCCATCATTGCCTTTGTGATCGCTGCGATTGCCATCTTCTTTATCACCGGCTTCACCTCCGAACCGCACGAGAACCCCAGCCTTATTGTGGTCTTCTTCGCCGCCGCCATCGCGGTATGCGCACTCATCCTGCCTGGCATCTCCGGCTCGCTCATCCTGCTGACCATGGGCCTCTACCAGCCAATCATTGGCGCCGTTTCGGATCGTGACCTGGGCACTATCGCCGTCTTCGCGTTAGGTGCCCTGTGTGGTCTTGCGGCGTTTATCAAGGTATTGAACTTCCTGCTGGATCATCACCGCGCCCCTACGCTGATGGCTATGGCAGGCTTCATGCTCGGTTCTCTGCGCGCACTGTGGCCCTGGGGAGCTGACCAAGATGCTTCTAGCGGCATCATCATCGGCATGTTCATCCTCGGTGCACTCATCGTCTCCGCCTTCATCTTCGTAGATATGAAGAAGGCCCGCGCTATAGATGAAAGGACGGCGCAAAAATAATGCCGCGCTCGTTTTCTCGCCACGCAACTATCGCCGCGGTCCTCGTCCCCACGCTGAGCCTAGGCGCCTGCGTCACCAACGAGGAAGATTCCACTCCAGACGGCTGGGAAGAACCCCATTCCGCAATGGTGCCGGAAATTGCCGCCATGTATGACGACAACGATGGCGTCCTTACCGCCGGAACTAACCCGCCCTATGCCCCATTTCAGCTTAAGGATTCCCACGGGGCACTCCAGGGCGTTGAACTCGATCTTGCTCGCGCCGTTGCCGGCGTCTTGGGACTCGATTTCCAGCCCATGGAACAGGACTTCTCCATGATCTTGCCCGCCGTGCAATCGGGCCAGATTGATATGGGCGCATCCGGGTTCACGGATAACCCCGAGCGCCGCAATGAATTCGACTTTGTAGATCACCTCTACGCCGGCATCCAGTGGGCCGAACGAGTAGACGGACCTAAAAAGGTTGACCCGGATAATCCGTGCGGCTTGACCGTTGCGGTGCAGCGCACCACGGTATCTGAAACCGACGATGTGCGGCCCAAGAAGGATGCATGCAATGGCGATCTGACCGTCTTGTCTTATGACACCGGTGACAACGCCGCGCTGGCGGTCCTTATGGGTCGCGCAGATGCCCTGTCCGCAGACTCCCCAGTTACGGCGTGGGCGGTCAATCGCTCCGAAGGAAAGATGCGGCAGGTAGGCGATATGTTCCAAGCATCGCCCTATGGCTTTGCCGTACCCAAGGATTCCGATTTGGGCAAGGCCTCAGCTGCGGCACTGCAGCACCTCATCGAAACCGGTGAGTATGCAGAAATTTTGTCCCGTTGGGGCATCGAGGATGGCTTAATAGACCAGGCAATGATTAATGAAAGGCCGATCAATGGTTAATGAAAATGCGGCGACGCCAGCTACGGCAGAGCCTAAGGAAAAGCCCGCCAAGATCGAGGCGCGACCTCTACGCCACCCGTGGCGCTGGGTATTCGCCGGCCTGCTCATCGTGCTCGGCGTGTGGTTCATCATCGCCTCCGCCCGCAACGAGGCCTTTGGCTGGGACACCTACTTCCAGTACCTCTTTGATAAGCGCATTGCACTTGCCTCCCTCCACACCATCGCCATCACCATTTTGTCCATGATCATCGGCGTTGTCGGTGGTGCCATACTTGCGGTTATGCGCATGTCCCCGAACCCGGTGCTGCGCAGCGTCTCCTGGATATTCCTCTGGGTCTTCCGCGGCACGCCGATCTATGTGCAGCTGGTGTTCTGGGGCCTGCTCTCCGCCATCTACCAATCCATCAACTTGGGCTTTACCGAGGTGTCTTTGCAGACGATCCTCACCAACGCCTTCTTCCTTGCGGTGATGGGCCTAGGCCTCAATGAGGCCGCCTATATGGCCGAGATTGTGCGCTCCGGCATCACCTCCGTTCCCGAGGGGCAGAAGGAAGCTTCCAAGGCACTGGGCATGTCCTGGTGGATGACCATGCGCCGCACCGTCCTTCCGCAGGCCATGCGCATTATCATTCCGCCCACGGGCAATGAATTCATTTCCTTGCTCAAGACCTCTTCCCTCGTGGTGGCCATTCCTTATACCGAGGAAATCTTCGGCCGCACCACGGATATTTCCGCCGCCCTCTTCCAGCCCATCCCGCTGCTGCTGGTCGCAGCGTCCTGGTACCTCGTGGTTACTTCCCTGCTGATGGTGGGACAGTACTTCCTGGAGCGCCGCTTTGAGCGCGGTGCCACCCGCGAACTCACCGGCCGCCAACTCGCGGCACTGGCAGACGCTGAAGGAACCATCCCCCGCAACGTATCCGTGATTTCGGAGGCTAAAAACTAATGGCTACTCCCATGATTTCCGCCCAGAACGTCCATAAGTCCTTCGGACAGCTCGAGGTCCTCAAAGGCATTGACCTTGAGGTCCAGCCCGGCGAAGTGGCCTGCCTACTAGGCCCCTCGGGCTCCGGCAAGTCCACCTTCCTGCGCTGCGTCAATCACCTTGATAAGGCGACGGCGGGCCGCCTCTACGTCGACGGCGAGCTGATTGGCTACCGCGAAAAGAACGGCACCCTTTATGAGATCAGCGAGAAGGAAGCCGCAGAACAGCGCTCCGATATCGGAATGGTCTTTCAGTCTTTCAACCTCTTCCCCCACCGCACGGTGATTGAAAACATCATCGAGGCACCGGTGCAGGTGAAAAAGATTCCGGAAGAGACCGCCCGCGCCCGCGCTATGGAGCTGTTGGAGGACGTTGGCTTGGCGTCCAAGGCCAATAACTACCCGGTACAGCTCTCCGGCGGCCAGCAGCAGCGCGTGGCCATCGCTCGTGCAGTGGCTATGGATCCTAAGCTTATGCTTTTCGACGAACCTACGTCCGCCCTCGACCCCGAGCTCGTCGGCGAAGTGCTGCGCGTTATGAAGGACCTCGCAGCTGAAGGCATGACCATGCTCGTCGTCACCCACGAGATGGGTTTTGCGCGCGAGGTAGCCGATAAGGTCTTCTTCATGGATGGCGGCGTAGTTATCGAGTCCGGCAGCCCAGCTGAGGTGCTGGATAACCCGCAACAGCCACGCACCAAGGACTTTTTGGCGTCGCTACTCTAATTCCCGCAGCACTCCGCTGAGTGCCTTCAGCCCGCCGCCCTCTTCCGCGAAGAGGACCGGCGGGCTTTGCCGTGGCTGACTCGTCTACGAAAGCGTCAAAATACCCCGAATCAGTGCGCTGGCCGCGCCCAACCCGGCAACGCTTAGTGAGAGCACGCGGGCCTTTTCTCGCGGAACACGCTGGGCAATCCGGGTGCCGGCCCAAATGCCGACGAACATACCTAAGACTCCGGCGGGCCACATCACCCAAGGCAAGCCATCAAAGTGGGCCGCACCTGTGAGCGTCTTGGTCATCACGGAAAAGAATCCGCCTACAACAAAAATGGGCTGCAGCGTGGCGGCGTAGACATGTTGGGGCCACTTTGCCGCTTGGGCGTAGACGGTAATAACCGGGCCGGCCACGCCGGCCAAGGTGTTGGTAAAGCCGCCGAGAATACCGGCGGAGATGGCAGGGCCTTTGCCCTCCATCGGCGGGACAAACTTCCTTCCAAATGTCACTACGGCCAATGCGGCCAGAAGCGCAGCGCCCACCACGATCATGAGCCCTGCCGTGTCCATGCGCCTAATGAGCAGCGCCGCGGCCAAGGAACCAATCACCATGACTGGTGCTATCAGACCGAACTTCTTCCAGCTCACATTCTCACGCACGGAATAGGTGGTCAGAATCGCATTTATGCAGGCCAGAACGTTAATTACGAGGATTCCTTCGACCGGCCCCATAATGAGCATGAGGATGGGGCCGCCGATGAGGCCGAGCCCCATTCCGGATACCCGTTGCAGTGTCGAACCAACGACAACGACGAGGAAAATAACCAGTGCGAGGCTCACTGCCGGTATTTCTCCTTTACCGCACGACCTACGGATTCGGGGAACATACCCGTTACGTCGCCGCCGAACTTTGCTACCTGCTTACACAGCGAGGAACTAATATAGCCGTACTTCTCGTCCGTGAGTAGGAAGACAGTATCGATTCCCGAAAGGCGCCGATTCATCTGCGCCATAGGCAGCTCATATTCATAATCGAGAGAGCTACGCAGACCCTTCACTAGGACGTCTGCCCCATGCTCCGTGGTGTAGTCCACCAACAGCCCGGAGCAATAATCCACCTTGATGGAAGAATCCACGCTCTGACGGATAAGTTCCATGCGCTCCTCCACGCTAAAGAGCCCAGAGGGCTTGTCAGGGTTACCGGTTACCAACACGGTGACCTCATCAAACATCTGGTTAGCGCGGTTGATGATATCGACGTGACCTAAGGTTACGGGGTCGAAGGATCCAGGGCAGACGGCCTTAGTCATGCTACTTTCGCTTTCTTTTCAGGGGTTTAGTCTTCGGTGTCCTCGCTGCCGGGGCGGGTATAGACCGCCATATCCATGCGGGCGATGCCAAAGGTGCGTTTCTTAAGCTTTTGGCCGGTGGGCTCAAAACCAGCAGGCCACACCGTATCCGCGGAATCAACGTGGCGCTCAATTACTACCATTGCGCGATCAGTAAGCACCGGTTCGATGGCAGCAATGAGTTCATCTACCTCATCAAAAGCATAGGGCGGGTCCGCTAGCACCAGATCGAAGTGCTTGCGCGGGGCACTAGCCAGGTAGGTGCCTACCTTCATCTCTTGCACGCGCACGCCGGGATGCTTGACGACGCCCATGTTGTGCCGGATGATCTTCACCGCATCGGCCGAAGATTCCACCAGTACTGCTTCCTCTGCCCCTCGGCTCGCCGCCTCTAGGCCTAGGGCGCCAGAGCCAGCAAAAAGGTCGAGCACCGAAGATCCAGCAAAGCCCCACCGTGCAGTGAGGGATGAAAACAGCCCTTCGCGGGCGCGATCTGCGGTAGGCCGAGTTCCTTCTGCAGGCACTTTAATGGTGCGGCCGCGGGCTTCGCCAGCAATAATGCGCGTCATTTATGCTTCTCCAATCTCCATCAAAAGGTCTCCGCCAACGACGTCACTAAAGTCAGAGACCACGATACGGTGGACCTTTCCTGGTCCCGGGCTTTCTACGGGAGCCTCAAGCTTCGTGGCTTCAACGGTCGCAAGAGGTGCTCCGGTATCAACGTTGTCTCCCACATTCACATGGCAGCGGACGATGCCCGCGAAGGGGGCGTAAATTTTCATGCTTCTAGGTTAACCCGTCTTAGTTCTTCTCCAAGTATTCCTGTTCGCTTTCGCTCAAATTGCGCGTTAGTTCCTCAGCCAGCTCGGGATTGCGCATCACCATGGCGCGCGCATCCGTGTGGGTGCGCTCCACAATGTCTTGGTCATCCGCCAAGTTCAGTAGCCGCAGTGTGCGGTGCGTTCCGGACTGCATGGTGCCCAAGATGTCGCCCTCTTGGCGCTGGCGCAAATCAAGCTCGGCCAGTTCAAAACCCGAGGACGTTTGGGCGATCTGAGTGATGCGACGGAAGGACGGAGTGTTATCGGCTGCCGTAGTGTGCAAAAGGCAGACGGAGGCATTGCCACCTCGTCCCACACGCCCACGCAACTGGTGCAACTGGGAAACCCCGAAATGCTCGGACTCGCGAATGAGCATCACCGTGGCATTGGGAACATCCACGCCCACCTCAATGACCGTGGTAGAGACCAGGATATCGATCTCTCCCCTGGCAAATGACGTCATTACCTCGTCTTTGTTGGGCATCTTCCCATGCAAAATGGCGACCCGCAGTCCCTTGAACGGACCGTTTTCTAACTGCTGTGCAAGCTCTAGAACTCCGCCTTTGCCTTCAATGCGCGGACAAACGATATAGGCCTGATGGCCGTGGGCAACCTCCTCGCGTATCCGCTCGAGTGCGCGCAGCACCCAAGTCGGCCGCCACTCGGCCACCACCGCTGACTGAATAGGTTTGCGACCACCGGGCAGCTCGGTCAGCGTTGATACGGCGAGGTCACCAAAGACGGTCATCGCAATGGTGCGCGGAATCGGTGTTGCTGTCATCACCAGCACGTGGGGGCTAAGGCC
Source organism: Corynebacterium sp. ACRPE (assembly GCF_022347435.1). Lineage (NCBI taxonomy): Bacteria > Bacillati > Actinomycetota > Actinomycetes > Mycobacteriales > Corynebacteriaceae > Corynebacterium > Corynebacterium sp. ACRPE. The sequence goes on from NZ_JAKRNA010000024.1 coordinate 13,756, forward strand.
TTCACGTGCCTTTAACCGCAGGCTATCGCGTTGCTCTACGCCGAACCGGTGTTGCTCATCTACGACGACCAATCCCAGGTTAAAGAACTCCACGGTGTCTTGGATAATCGCATGAGTTCCAATGATGATGTCCGCGTCACCGGAGACAATATCCAATAAAGCCTGCCGCTTGTCCGCCGTACGCATGGAGCCGGTCAGGAGTACCACCTTGACTCCTTCGGGAACCGAGGTCCCGATGGAGGCAGCGTGTTGGGCGGCGAGCACTTCCGTAGGCGCCAACAGTGCGGCCTGCGTTCCTGCGTCTACAGCCTGCAGCATTGCGCAGGTAGCCACCATGGTTTTGCCCGAGCCGACCTCGCCTTGCAGCAATCTCATCATGGGCAGAGGACGAGCCAGATCGTCTTCAATCTCGCTAATGACCCGACGCTGCCCTTCGGTCAGATCAAAGGGCAGATGGCTCAGCAGTTCCTCGCGATAGCCGCCTAAGGATGCCGGCATGGTAGAAGCGGTGCGGGCTTCGGCATCTCGCTGGCGCAAGGCCATCACCAGGCCAATAGACAAAGCCTCGTCGTACTTCAGCCGCTGAATCGCACGGTACGGGCCTGCTTCCCCAGGCTCATGGATTTCCCGCACTGCCTTATCGAGGCTGATGATCATCTGATAATCCAGCGGTTCCTCAATCGGCGGAGTCTTGGACAGGACGTAGTGGATGGCGCCCATGATGTACCACGAGGTCACCTTGGACGTCGCCGGGTACACCGGTATCCATTCGCGTTCCAAGAGGAGTTGGTCGAGCCTGCCAAACTGCGACAGGTTCCGCAGCGAGCCGGTGGCCTTTGGGCGGTGCTTCTTGCCAGATTCGGCTGCAGGCTGGCGGTAATCATCCAGTTCGCCATCGGGGCGGCCGAAAGCATCAATCTCTACAAAGTCCGGCTGCTGCAACTGCGGCTGGTTGCGAAAGAACTTAAGCTTGCCGCTCATCATGACGCGCTGTCCGCGGTGCAACATCCGCATCACGTAATTGGCATTAAAGAACGTCGCAATGATGCTGCCATCGAGCTGCACATTGATGATGGTGGTCTTGCCCGAGTCATGGCGGGTGAATCCGGTAATGGTTCCGGTAACCGTGACAATATCGCCCTCCGCAGCGTCTCCTAGGCCGACGTCCTTGTTGTGGCGGATATAGTCTCGCGGATAGTGAGCTAAGAGCTCGCCGCAGGTCTCATACCCCAGTGCTTTGGTAATCTTCGCGGCGTCTTTCGCCGCAAGCACCTCTGTCAAAGGGCGGTTGTCCTGCCAGCCGAGCATTGCTATTCCACTCCGATTTCGGTTGCGATATCCGGTACTTTCAGTGCCATAACGTCCACGCGGAGCTGTTGAGCTAGGTCCTCCTGGTCCAGGTCTAGGGCGCTTAAGACTGTGACCTGCTCGCCGCCTTCTGCCAAAAGATCGCGGCAAGTGGCAATGATTGACTGTGGGGTTTCCTGGCTCGGGTAAGCCACCCGCATGGACTTGGCAGCATCACGCATGGCGGCGACGACGGCACCAGTATCCGGATTATCCGGTTCATAGACGGAGATCGCGGCTAAGGCTGCAGCCAGGGATTCCGCGGGCACTACTCGCCCAGCAGCGGTCTGCGAACTCACGCCGGTAGCAAGAACGATGTCCTCGTGTTCCGCCGCAATGGGATCATCCGGAGACACAACGCTAACCCCCGCAGATGCCAGAAGATCGCTGATGGGCCCGGCTGGTGCGGCGGCAAACACTCTACGAGCAATCGGCTCTCCGGAGGCAGCTTCGGCGTGAGGAGGCAACACCTCCAGGTGCAGGTTGGTTACCTTTCCTGTACCAAAGGCGGTTTCAACGACTTTGCCGGCCTGCCGGGAGTGGATATGTACATTAGCGTTGTCCTCGGTGGCCCGAGCGATGACAAGGCTGTCACCCATTGGGGCAATTGCTGTCTGCAGCGCGTCTATATCTCCCTCAAAAAAAAAGACTACTTCGAGTTCAGTGGTGGGCTCCGCCTCGGGCAGGCCTGTGTGCCCAGTCGAGCCTTCGATCTCAGCAAGGAGAGACTCTAAGAGGATAACGAGACCAGCGCCGCCGGCATCCACCACTCCTGCCTCGCGCAGGGCTGGCAATTGCGAAGGAGTGCGCTCGAGGGCCGTTTCCGCGGCAGCGATTGCGGCGCTGACAATACTGTGCAAGGTTGCGCCTGATTGCGCTGCAGCGTCTTCGGCGGACTCGGATGCTGCCTTCAAAACCGTAATAACTGTGCCTTCCACCGGCTCGGCGATAGCTCGGTCCACCAGCTCCACGGCCTGCTTGAGGGAACGGACAAAGACGTCGCCGTCGATAACTGAGTCCACAGTTGACTCGGCCACGCCGCGCAGGACCTGCGACAGCACCATTCCCGAGTTTCCACGGGCACCACGCACCGCCCCGAGCGCGAGGGAGTCAGCGACATCGCCGCCATTGTCCAGCTCCGCAACCGCTGCCTCCATAGTGTGCGCCATATTCGAGCCCGTATCGGAATCTGGTACGGGAAAGACATTGAGCGCGTTGATCTCATCGCGGCGATGGGCTAATTCCCCCACGGCGCGGGTGGCCCAATTGCGCATTCCGTGGGAATCCAGCGTGCTGGGGTAGGACATGCGCAATAGTTTACAAGCGCCAGTCTATTTCCTGTGCGCCTTGGTCCCGCAAAAGGGCGTTTGCCCGGGAAAAGGGCTTCGAGCCAAAGAAACCGCGGCTGGCCGAAAGCGGTGAGGGGTGTGGTGACTTGATACAGGGGACGTCGGGAAGAAAGCGCTCACACGCTTGTGCATCCCGGCCCCAGAGAATCGCGACCATGGGGCTGCGGTTGAGCGCGCGAATGGCAGCCTCGGTGATCTCTTCCCAGCCGATGCGGCGGTGCGAACCGGCTTGGCCTGGGGCTACGGTAAGTACTCTGTTAAGCAGCAGCACTCCCTGGTCCGCCCAGGCGCTCAGGTCACCATCCTCCCGGCCGTTGATACCCAGATCATCGTGTAGTTCGCGGTAAATATTGACCAAGGAACGCGGCGGTTTCACACCTGGGCGAGTGGAGAAGGCCATGCCCATGGCGTGTCCTGGGGTGGGATAAGGGTCTTGGCCGACGATGAGCACGCGGACATCATCCAGCGGTATCTGCAACGCGCGGCAGACGTCCTCAGCCGGGGGCAAATAGTCCTGCCCCTCAAGAGCATGGGAGATCTGTGGCCATTGCTTTTCAACTACCGGTGCCAGCACCGGCTCCCAAGAGGGGTGGTAAGTGGGGTGCATGGTTAAAAGCTCAGCCAGCCTTTCTGATAGCTCGGTGTCGTACCTCCCAGCGTAACCCCGCAGCCGCGGGTTACGGTGCCAATCTTTCGGAATCCGGAGGGGGCTTCCTTTGCGGTCGTGCCGATGAGGGTGTGGTCTTCGCCGCCGCTGAGTACCCATTCCCAGGGATCGCAGTCGAGTAGATCCGCGGCCTGGCACAACAACTCTTCTGGTTGCAAGGCCTGTGGATCCAAGTCCATGTGCACGCAGGAGTGCTCGGCCATTGTCGTGCAGTCTTGAATCAGACCGTCTGAGTTATCGGTCATCGCGGTGACCCCTGCGGCGCGGGCAATGACGCCGCGGCCGGGGTTGAGCCAGGGGGCACAGTGGGCGTCGATAAGCGGCTGCAGGTACTCATACCCTGCAGGAAGGTTCCGTCCAAAGCGCTCCAACAAGGCCAAGCCGGCGGCCGAGTGGCCGATCTTGCCGTGCGCTACCACCTGCTGGCCGGCCCGCGCCCCGTCCAAGGTCAAGGCGGGAAGGCTGCCGCCGAGGAAGCCTACGGCCGTGATGTTGATGACCAAGAGATCAGACTTAGTGAGGTCGCCGCCTACCAACTCGGCGTTATAGAAGGAGCTATGTTCCGCAATTCCCTCGGCAATGCCGCGCACGAAGGGCACCGGGGTATCGCCTGGCGCGGCGATTGCAAGGAGGGCGGCAACCGGGCGGGCACCCATAGCTTCCACATCGGCAAAATTGCGCAAGATGGCCTTCTTGCCAATCTCACGCGGGGTAGACCACTCGCGCAGGAAATGACGCCCCTCCACCATCAAGTCGGTAGCCGCCACGGTGCGGGAATTCGGTGGTGCACTGGGCAGGACCGCGGCGTCGTCTCCATTAAGCCCACTGGAGGCCACAGAGGTAATTTCCCGAATGGCGGCGCGTTCTCCCACATCTGCGAGAGTCTGAGTTAAGTTCACCAGCTTCCTTTCGATACTATGAGCCCTTATGACATCCCAATTTAACCGCACCGCGATCTTCATTTCACTTGGGTTGTCCATAGTGATGGTTCTGGCGGTCCTTTTCGGCGCAAAATACGTATTCAATAACGTCGCCAAAGCACCCGTGGCGGTCTCCCCCGTGGAGTCTAAGGAGGCAGACTCGCAAGCCTGCCGCAGCTTTATCGACGCCCTGCCGGACAAGGTGATGGATAAACCGCGTGCAGACATTGCCGAGCCCGTACCTTCCGGTGTCGCGGCTTGGGCCGCTACCTCAAACGATAAGGTCACCGTGCGCTGTGGCGTGGATATGCCTTTCCAGTACACCGAGTACTCCCAGACCCAGGACGTAGAGGGCGAACAGTGGTTCCAGGTGCGTGATGCCACCCCTGGCTCGAACCTCACCACTTGGTATGCGCCGCAGCGCTTCCCCATTGTCGCGGTCACTGCCTCCACTGATGCAGAGCCGGGCGAGCTTAACGACGCCCTCTCGTCCCTCGAAGAAAAGCCTGCCACCGCCCACGAGGCGCCACTTAAGGCTCTCAAGGCGGGCAATGACCAGATGTGCGCAGAAGTAGAAAAGGCACTTCCGGATGAAGTAGCTGAGGGCTACCGCCGCCGCGAGGTTGAGGAAAAGAATACCTATGTGTGGAGCGCCGATGGCCGCGAAGACATCGTTGCGCGATGCGGCGTAGCCAAGCCGGAGAACTACCGGGCCGGAGTCAAGCTCCAGCAGGTTAACGATATTCCGTGGTTCGAGGACACCACCTTGGCTCATGGCACGACCGCAGGCACGTGGTTTGCCCTCGGCCGCGAGGACTACCTTGCGCTACACGCCCCACAAGATGCCGCGCAGGCAGCACTGGTGGAAATCGGCGACGTGCTCGCAGAGCACACGACCGAAAAGTAGGCAGCGCTTAGGCCTACTTGGCTAGGGCCTGCTCGATAAGCGCCTCGAGCAGCGCTGGGTACTCGACGCCCGAGGCCGCGAGCACCTGCGGGTACATGGAGATCGGGGTAAAGCCCGGCAGGGTATTGATCTCGTTGATGTACACGGAGTCCTCGGTGACGAAGAAGTCGACTCGGGACAGACCCTCGCAATTGAGGGCCTCGAAGGCGCGGATTGCCATGTCGCGTAGCTTCTCGGTCAACTCGGGCGCGAAAGGTGCGGGGATTTCGGCGGTGACCACATTGTCGAGGTACTTGGTGTCGAAGCCATAAAAGCCCTCGTCGGAATCATCGATACCGGCGAGCAGCGCCGGGACGGAGGCCAGCAAGGTGCCATCGGCATAGTGAAGTACGCCGATTTCTACCTCTTGGCCAACGATTTCCGGCTCCACCAGGATTTTCTCGTCATCCTCTAGCGCCAGGGCGACGGCTGCGGGGAATTCCTCCCAGGTAGAGACCTTGGATACGCCAATGGAGGATCCACCGCGTGCGGGTTTAACAAAGACGGGCAGGCCTAGTCGCTGCTTTTCGTCTTCGCTTAGCTCGGTGCGGCCTTTGAGGATGACCTCAGGCGCTACTGGGAGGTCTGCTGCTGCCAGCACCTTCTTGGTAAATTCCTTATCCATGCCCACCGAGGACGCCAAGACCCCTGGGCCTACATAGGGCAGGCCGGAAAGCTCAAAGAGGCCTTGTACAGTGCCGTCCTCACCAAAGGGTCCGTGCAGAATGGGAAATACCACGTCGACCTCTGCGAAGAGCGTGCCGTCGGTGACGTTATGGAATTGTCCCCTGGCATTGGGATCAAGAGAAAGGGTCAGCTCCGCCCCTGCGCTAACCTCCGGCATGACACCATCGACAATTTCTAAGCCCTCAGTGGTGCCGGGCGTCCACGTGCCCTCACGGGTAATGCCGATGGGCACCACCTCGAATTTCTCTGGATCGAGGTGGTTCATGATCGCGCCTGCGGATACGCAGGAGACGGAGTGCTCGGTGCTACGGCCGCCATAGATAACGGCCACGCGGGTCTTTTCAGTCATGCCCGCAGATTTTACCCTCGACCTACTCCGACTTCTTAGACCGACCCATCAAAGCGATGATCATATCTTCCACCGCCATGCCCTCGTAGCAGACGCCATAAACCGCGTGCGTGATAGGCATCTCTACCCCGGCCTGCTGGGCGAGGCGATAGATGGAGTCACAGGAGTAGACGCCCTCCGCGACCTGGCCATTGGTTGCGGCCTTGGCCTCTTCAATCGTGCCGCCTTGTCCCAGGCGGTAGCCAAAGGTGCGGTTGCGCGACAGTGTCGAGGTGCACGTTGCCACCAAGTCGCCCATGCCTGCGAGGCCAGAAAAGGTAAATGGATCCGCCCCCAGCTCCACGCCCAGGCGGGTAATTTCCGCCAGACCGCGGGTGATGATGGTGGCCATGGTGTTATTGCCCAGCCCCTTGCCGGAGGCGATACCACAGGCCAAGGCGATGACATTCTTGCAGGCGCCACCGATTTCCGCGCCGATGACATCGGTATTGGTGTAGGGCCGCAGGTACGGCGCGGCGACCGCTGCTTGCACGCGCTGAGCGCGGTCTTCATCGGAGCAGGCAATCACCGTGGCGGCCACTTGGCCGGCAGCAATCTCCTTGGCCAAGTTCGGGCCAGACAGTACCGCCACGCGGTCTGCTGGCACGCCCGCCGCATCCATAATGACCTCGCTCATGCGCTTGAGCGTGGCGGTCTCTACGCCTTTAGAGATGGACACCAGGGTCGCGTCCTCTGGCAGGTGCGGCGCCCACTTTTCCACGTTGGCGCGCAAGGTTTGGGAGGGAACGCCGAACACGACGACGTCGGCAAGCGCCAATGCTTCCGCATCATCATGGGTGGCCCGCACGGTGGCTGGCAGCCGGGTATCAGGCAAATAGTCCGGATTGGTGTGGGTCTCGTTGATGGCGTGCGCCAATTCCGCGCGGCGCGCCCACAGGCGAACGTCATTTCCGGCGTCCGCAAAGACCTTGGCCAAGGTAGTGCCCCAAGAACCAGCACCCATCACGGCAACATTAACCATGGTGTCTCCTCCAAACGTGCAAATCTATAACCCCAACCTTAAAGCATGCCCGTCCCCCGTGGGGCGAGGATGCACAACGCGCCTTACCCGTGGGACAATGGGCGCTTAGACGTTGTATTTAAACACCCAATTTCTGTGGAAAGGCCCCGTGGAGGCAGACGATGCCCAATATTAAAAAGATGCACGAAACCGACAAGGATCAGCAGCACGAGGAGTTTATCTCCGGCCGCCACCAGGAAATCCCGGTGGACCCCGCCAAGGAATTCCACCGCACTACCCTTGCCGCCGGCGCCGTAATCTGGCGCGGGTCCCCTCAGGACCCAGAAATCGCGCTCATCCACCGCCCCCATTACGATGATTGGTCCCTGCCCAAGGGCAAGGTCGATCCCGGCGAATCACTGCCCACAACCGCAGCCCGGGAAATCCTGGAGGAAACCGGCTTTAGCGTGCGTCTGGGCAAGCTCATCGGCAAGGTAACGTACCCAGTTCAGGGCCGTACAAAGGTGGTCTATTACTGGGTGGCCAAGTACCTGGGCGGAACCTATTCCGCCAATAGTGAAACCGATGAGCTGCGGTGGCTGCCCATCGACGAGGCGCAAGACCTCCTGTCCTACGACGTCGATACCGCGGTAGTGGCCAAGGCGGCTAAGCGCCTACGCATCGCGCCCGCTACCCGCGTGCTCTATGTGCGCCACGCACGCGCGCATGAAAGCGGTAGCTGGGAAGGCGATGACAACCTGCGGCCACTGGATAAAAAGGGCCGCCGCCAAGCAGAGATGCTGGTGCCGATGCTCAGCGCGTTCCAGCCCACCGCCATTTACTCTGCTCTGCCCCAGCGCTGCCAGCAGACGGCTTCCCCGCTTGCCGACGAACTGGGCAAGGACATTTCCATCAATAAAAACTTTGGCGATGAGGCCTGGGAGAACGACCCAGAAGCAGCCAAGAAAGCTTTCCGCCGGGTGGTCAACGACGGCGGCGTGCCTGTCATCGTAAGCCAGGGCGCCACCATTCCTGGCATCATTGAAGACCTCGCACCAAAGTTCCTCAAGAAGCCCGTGGACAAGCTGAAGTTTAAGAAAGCCTCTGTATGGGTCTTGTCCTTTAACAACGGCGAGCTCACCGGTGCCGATTACCTGGCCAGCCCACTGCCCGTGCGCTAGCTTTTCACCTTTCCCGTTTTACGGCTAAGGCCCTGTCTGCCACCTGATTCGGTGGACCGGCAGGGCCTTCTGTGCACTCCTATTGTGCGACTACGCAGCTTTCTAGCCGCGCAGTCCAAGGGTGCGGCGGACAAAGAGGACCGTAATGAGCGTATTCAGCGCCGGGAACAAAATGATGCCGACGATAGTAAAGCTCAGCACGGCGTACAGGACGGCAATGAGCACGAGCACCAAGATGGTAACTCCAACATTCTTCTTTGCCACCTCGATGGATGCACCAAAGGTTTCGCCCACGGATAGCTCAGGGCGTGCAGCCTTGACGGCCGGCATCCACGTGAAGAAGAAGGCAGCAAAGAGGCCCGGGATAATCAGGAGGAAAAAGCCCAGAATGACAACCACGAACGACAGAAAATAGACCGCCATGAGTCCGGCGATATTCTTTAAGCTGAGGAAGTCCGTTATCTGCAGCGTGCCGGTATCCACCTGCTTATTGGCGGCCTGGTACCAGGTGCTATATGCCCAAATCATCACGAGGAACATCGCAATAAAGACAAGAACCATCACTGCGACCAACCCGCCAGTAAGCGCAGCATCAGACCCCGAGCTACTGTTGGCTAGGGCATCAATGGATGATCCGCTGCCCGCTAGGACCGCAATCAATAGCAAGTAGAGGATAAACATCACTACGCCCTGGATCAGTGGGCCAAAAATCCATTGTGCCCAATTGCGACCAAAATACCGGAAGCTATCGCCGATGACCTGAATAGCATCTACATCTTGGCCAAACAGGGAATCGTCTCCCGGATACGGGCTTCCGGCGTATCCGGGCTGGCCGTTTTGCTGCTGTCCATATTGTTCCTGGCCGAACTGCTGTTGACCAAAGTGCTGTTGTCCGTAGCCAGACTGGCCATTCGCGTCGTGTCCACGAGATGCAGACTCATTGCCAGCTCCGGGATACTCTGCACCGTTGTTTCCTGAATTAAAGGAATCATTATTCGAATAGGGATTGCTCATAAATCTAAAGCTAGGGGCATACTTTGGTGCGGGAAACTCGAGCAAGCAATTGTTACCTATACGTTACTGAGTTGTACCCCCATTTACCCCAAGGCGGAAGTTTGAAGTTCACGTGTGAGCGCACGGCGCCCCTACAGCCTCTTCGCGTTGCAGGACTGTAGGGGCACTGCTGGCCCGCCGATCGCCATCGATTCTTCTGCTATTGGGCGTGAACAGCAGGCTTGAAGCTAGGGCGACGCGATTCGTACGTAGCGATTGCATCCTCGTTGCGGAGCGTAATGCCGATATCATCTAGCCCTTCCATCAACCGCCAACGGGTGTAGTCATCAATATCGAAGCGGTAGGTATTTTCACCCACTGTGACTGTTCGAGCCTCCAGGTCCACGGTGACCTGGGTTTCTCCTGGTTCCAGCTGTTTCCAGATGAGCTCAATATCTTCTTGCTCCATCAATCCAGTAAGCAATCCGGACTTTCCAGCGTTGCCGCGGAAAATATCAGCAAAGCGGGAAGAAAACACCGCGCGGAAGCCGTATTCGCTCAACGCCCACACTGCGTGCTCACGGGAGGAGCCGGTGCCAAAATCACTTCCCGCGAAAAGCACCGAGCCATCCTTGAATTGCGCCTGGTTGAGTACAAAGTTGTCATTGGAGCGCCAATTAGAAAATAGGCCAGCTGAAAACCCGGTACGCTTGACCGACTTCAAGTAGCGCGCGGGGATGATCTGGTCAGTATCCACGTTGGAAGCGCGCAGGGGCACACCCGTTCCTGTATGCGTAATAAATTTCTCCATTGTCAATGCCTTTCTAAGCGCTTAATCCAGATCTGCAGGGCTAGACAGGTAACCGGTCACGGCAGTCGCGGCAGCCACCTGCGGGGAGACAAGGTGCGTGCGCCCACCAGGGCCTTGACGCCCCTCGAAGTTACGGTTGGAGGTGGAGGCGGATCGCTCGCCCGGAGCCAATTGATCCGGGTTCATACCCAAGCACATCGAGCAGCCGGCGGTACGCCACTCCGCGCCGAACTGTCGGAAGACTTCGTCGAGGCCCTCCTCCTCCGCTTGGGCCTTGACCACGGCGGAGGACGGCACGACCATCATCCGCGTATTGGCAGCGATGGTGCGCCCCTTGACCACATCAGCCGCAGCGCGCAGGTCTTCGATGCGGGCATTGGTACAGGAACCGACGAAGACGGTGTCGATCTTGATATCGCGCAGCGGAGTACCTGGCTGCAGGTCCATATACTGCAAAGCCTTTTCCACAGTGGCCTTTTCATTATCATCACCACAATCTTCCGGATCTGGGACCTTCTCCCCTAACGGAAGGCCATGTCCAGGATTAGTTCCCCACGTAACAAATGGGGTCAGCGAGGAGCCATCAATTTCTACGACGGTATCGAATTCTGCGCCTTCGTCCGTGGGAAGCGTCCTCCAATACTCAACCGCGGCATCCCAGTCTGCTCCTGTGGGAGCAAACTCGCGGCCGTTGACATACTCGAAGGTCGTCTCATCGGGAGCGACCATGCCAGCGCGGGCTCCTGCCTCAATAGACATATTGCAGATGGTCATGCGCGCTTCCATGGACATCTTGCGGATGGCCTCTCCGCGATATTCAATGATGTGGCCCTGCCCGCCACCGGTACCGATTTTCGCGATTATGGCCAAGATGAGATCCTTGGCAGATACCCCCTCTTGCAGCTCGCCAGTCACCTCAATAGCCATGGTTTTGAATGGCTTTAAAGAAAGCGTCTGCGTAGCCATGACGTGTTCTACCTCAGAGGTGCCAATACCCATGGCGATAGAACCAAAGGCGCCGTGCGTGGAGGTATGCGAGTCGCCACACACGATTGTCATACCCGGCTGGGTGATCCCCAGCTGCGGGCCAACTGTGTGCACAATGCCCTGCTGGGCATCACCCATAGAGTGCAAGCGCACTCCAAATTCCTCGCAATTTTTGCGCAGGGTCGATACCTGGGTGCGTGAAACCTCATCCTTGATTTCCAAGAGGTTGCCGGACTTGATGCCTTGCGTGGGAACGTTATGGTCCTCGGTGGCCAAGTGCAACTCAGGGTGACGCAACGTGCGGCCGGCCAGCCGCAAGCCATCAAATGCCTGCGGACTGGTAACTTCATGTAGTAGCTGAAAGTCAATAAAGATGAGGTCTGGCGCCCCAGCATCGCCGTGTTGGACGACGTGATCGCGCCACACTTTTTCTGCCAATGTCAGCTTCTGGTTCATAAACTTCTCTCCACACTTGAAATCTCATAAGTTGGGACGTAGATTTCATTGTATGGGAGAGTATAGCGCAGTTTCCGGAATTAAGGTGTTGGATCGAGCAATGGCCATAATGATGGCCGCCGCCAACCACCCCTCCACCCTCAATGAATTATGCGAAACCACGGGGCTGCCTCGGGCGACAGCACACCGATTGGCCACCGCACTCGAAGCACACCGCATCCTCGTTCGCACCCCCGATGGAAAGTGGAAGGCCGGCCCAGCCCTTCCCGGCAACCGAGATCACCTCCTCGAGGCAGCCGAGCCAATCATGGAGAAACTGCGCAAACGCACCGGAGAATCCATCCAGCTCTATGAGGTCACCGGAAATACCCGCACCTGCATTGCCACCAGGGAGCCGGAATCCGGCCTCCACAACGTCGTACCAGTCGGGCGCCAGCTGCCACTTAGCTCCGGCTCTGCCGCACGCATCATTGCCGCATATGTAGACATCAATACCGAAGATGCCTCGTTTACCCAAGAAGACATTGAGGCGGCCCGAAACCAAGGCTATTCCGAATCTATTGAGGAACGCGAAGCCGGCTTAGCGTCCATCTCAGCGCCGGTTTTCGATAGTTCCGGAACCTTCCTCGCAGTGTTGTCGATTTCCGGATCTGCCGAGCGCTTCCGACCTTCCCCGGCCCAGAAATATGCCGACATTCTCACTTCCGCCGCACGCGAATTGAGCAATCTCCTCTAGGGCCCTCCCCAGCTTTACGATGCCCGCCGGCAGCTAACCCCAAGGAGGCGGGCCCTTTTATTTCCCAAACCAGAAAATTAGAGAATCGCACCCACGCCTATTGAAACTCAAATGAAAATACGCTTTAATGAAAACACACTGAAAACAACGGGGAACGTCCCCAACGAGAGAGGAACAGGCATCATGACCCACAACACCCACGAAGACCATACCCACACCCATGGCGCCGATTGCGGCCACGTTTCCTTCCCGCACGGTGACCACACCGACTATCTCCACGAGGGCCACATTCACCGTGAGCATGATGGCCACTGGGATGAGTGCGAGACCACCGAGCACGTTGAAGCCGAGGCGCACGCCGACCACACCCATGGTCAAGGCTGCGGCCACGTAGCGATCCCGCACGGCGACCACGTGGACTACCTGCACGACGGGCACCGCCACGCTGCCCACGGCGATCACTACGACGAGCACTAAGCGCCTATCGGGGCTTAGCCCCAAATCGCTTGCCGCCTAGGACCCTTGAACTACGATCCTAGGCGGCCTTTCTATGCCCACTCCCACTCCTGAACTCGTCCCCGAAATTCACACCAGAAACATATCTGCAAGCTCGACAGGACGCGCTCTCTCATTTCTGTTAAAACTGACAGTCAGACTATTAGTTCTTTCCGGTTGGGTGCTACGGTTCTTCGAGTGATTACTAGTTGGAAGATTTTTCTCCAAGATTTTGTCCGCTTGTGGCGGACCCCGCAGGTCTGGGTGATCCTCATTGGTTTGATGATCACCCCAGCCCTGTATTCCTGGGTAAACATCTCCGGTTTCTGGGACCCATACGGAAACACAGAACACCTCAAAGTCGCCGTAGTTAATGAGGACAAAGGCGCATCCTCGGAGATGACCGGCCACTTAGACGTCGGCGGGCAGATGATTGACAAGCTGCATGACAATGACAAACTGGGCTGGCAGTTCATGGACCGCCAGGAAGCCGAAGACGCCGTTAAGAAGGGTGACGTCTTCGCCTCGGTAATCGTCCCCGAGGACTTCTCGGCCGATTTCGTTAGCCTTTTTAAAGGTACCTATTCTCAGCCCACGCTGGAATATCACGTCAATGAAAAACTGAACGCCATTGCACCGAAGATTACTGATACTGGCGCTTCGACCCTAGACACCACCATTAGCTCTACCTTCAATGAGCAGGTAGCGGATTCGGTGGCCACTGAGCTAAAGAACTCCGGTGGCGATTTGAGCCAGAAGATTAACAGTACCGCAAGCAAGACCGCGGATTCTTTTGCAGAGACTGCAGATACGGTAGCTAACTCCCGCAGCCAGCTTGCTGACGTGCATTCCACCATCGAAGACGCGCGCCCTACCATCGCGCAAGCCCGCGAGTCTTTGGGCACGGTGCAAAAGACCGTCGACGACGCACAGACCGCCCTGGATGAGCTGAACTCTATAACCGCAGAGGTCCAGCGGGAAGTCACTTCTTTCTCGGATGATGCCACCGCCGCCTATGTAGAAGGCACTACCGCGATGGCGGACGGCACCGCCTCCGCCAATGCCACCGTAGGCTCGGTCTCCGGCAAGCTGCGCGGCGCACTCAATCGCGTAGGTGCCGCATCTGCGGGCGCGTCAGGAATTGTCGGTGAAGCTGACCGGGCAATCGATCAGCTGGATAAGCTTGCGGCTTCACCGGCCCTGCCACCACAGGTTTCCCAACAGATTAAGGATCAGGTAGGAGACCTCCGCGAACGCAATGACCAGAATAAGGCCGTTCTCGGTGACTTAGATACTCTCAACGGCAAAACGAACGACACCATCGACTCGCTCAATAAGACCACGGGCATGTTGGAAAAGATGGCCGCCCAAACACGCGATGATTCCCACGCGCTGCGCGATAATGTGGCCGAAGGCCTACCCAAGCTCAACGCTGCGCTTTCCGACGTCACCGCTACCACCGGCAAACTTTCCGCCTCACTCGAAAGCCAGCAGGCACTGGTAGGGCAAACCGATGGGCTCTTGGGCGGCGTCGACGAGCAGCTAAGCCAGGCCCAGCAAGTAGTGGAGCGCTTTTCTGTGGATCTCGACGGTATTGAGGAGGGGCTTCGCGCCTCCCGCAGCGACGTGATTGCGCTGAGCAATACCGCCAATAACAATTCCATCCTGCAGTCTGTCAAGGGTCTGAACACCGATGAGGTGTCTTCCTTCCTTGCCTCCCCTGCAGAGATGGAAAGCCACGCCGTATTCCCTGTAAAGCACTACGGTTCCGGCATGTCCTCGCTCTTTATCAACCTCACGCTGTGGATCGGCGCATTCATGCTGCTCATCATCTTCCGCGCGGAGGTAGACCCGCAGGGCCGCAAGAACCTCACCATTACCAAGGCTTACCTTGCCCGCTTCCTTTTGCTTTCCTTCTTTGCCATCGCACAGGCACTCATCGTGTCCATCGGCAACCTGGCCATTGGAGTTGAACATGCCAATGCATTGGCCTACGTCGCTACCGCAGTCATCGTAGGCCTGTGCTACCTGAGCATTACCTATAGCTTGGTTTCTACGTTTGGACACGTAGGCCGCGGCATCGCGGTGGTCTTCGCCTTCATCCAGATTCCCGGTGCATCAGGCCTCTACCCCATCGAAATGACGCCGGACTTCTTCCGCGCGGTACATCCATTCCTGCCCTTTACCTATGGCATCGATGCCATGCGCGAGACCGTTGGTGGTTTCTACGGCAACCACTATGCACGCGACCTTGCCGCGCTCATCGGCATGGCCGCGATCGCTTACCTCATCGGTACTGTGATGCGCCGCGGCCTGTCCAACGTCAACATGCTGGTCAATGATGAGCTACGTAAGGGCGGGCTCGTCATCAATGAGCAAGTCCATCTCATTGGCAGCCGTTATCGCTTCACGGACCTTCTCTATGCCTTGAATGACCGCGAGGCCTACCAACAAAGCTTGGAGGATAAATGGAGCATGGCTCGCAAGAATTACTCCCAGCTGATGAAGATCACCGTCGCGGTAGGCCTAGCGTTAGTCGTCGCTTTGGGCATCTACTCACGCATTAACCCTGAAGAAAAGGCCATCATCTTCGGCCTGGCCTGCCTGGTTACGCTCATTGCGGTGGGGGTTATCTGCTCCCTTGAGTACGTCAAGCAGAGCATCGCGCACGATAACCGTCTGGCGGATCTCAGCGATGAGGAAATCCAGGAGCACCTCGAGCACCAACAGGAACACCCAAACCACTACCTCCTAGAGGACTTTGACGAGGAATCCACACCTTCTACTACCAGCGAGACCAAGGAAATGCCCGCCGTTGATGGTGATGACTCCGGAAAGGGAGGCGAGTAAGTCATGAAAAACATTCTGACCATTCTCCGCGATGACCTCCACGCCATTCGCACCAATGTAATGACCGCGGTCATCATCTTTGGCCTTGCCATCATCCCGTTGCTTTTCACGTCCTTCAACGTGCTGGCTAGCTGGGATCCTTTTGCTAATACCAACCAGCTCAAGATTGCTGTGGCCAGCGAGGATGAAGGCCACGAAAGCGACCTCGCCTCCCTGAAGCTTAATCTGGGCGATGAGGTGCTCTCGCAGCTCAGCCGCAATCACGAAATCGATTGGGTCATTACTGATAGCGCCGATGCAGTTGAAGGAACAAAGTCCGGCGAATACTATGCCGGCATTGTCCTTCCCAAAGACTTCAGCGCGGACCTTCTCACGTTCTATGTAGAAGGAACCGAACCAAGCAAGCTCAACCTCTATACCAATGAGAAGAAGAATGCGCTGTCTACCACCATCACGCAAAAGAGTGCGGACGGCGTCATCCAGAAAATCGACGAGTCCTTCACCCGCGTGGTATCCAATGTCGGCCTTGGCGTCGTCTCGGATTTTGATAAATACCTCAATGAGGACGATACCCAGACTGCACTCAATAACCTGCACAATCGCGTCAATAACGTCAGCACTCGCCTCGATGCTGCGGCTGGCACCGTAGGTGCACTAAGCAATCTGGTCGACTCCACGCTGCCGCTTACGCAGGCTGCGGACAATATTCTCGCTGAGGCTGGCCGCCAGGCTACGGAGACAGACAATGACCAAGGCGAAAACCCCATCGACGTTCTGCGCTCTACCCTCAATGACTCGGCTGGTTCGCTCGACGCTTCCTTGGCGGCTACGACGCGAAGCTACGATGCACTCTCTGCCCAGGTCGATGAGTTGCTCAATAATGCAAGCACCACCAGCGCACAAACGGCGCAGACCTACCGCACCGCCGCTGAACGGGTGAATGAGCAAACTCAGGCCTTTGAGGGAGTTCGCACTTCCATCAAGGAGCAAGCCGATAAAGTAGCTCTACCTGCCGCGGTCGCGAGTGGATATAAAGCGATGATGGGCCAGATAGATGCCTCCATTGCCCAGAGCAACGCTCTGCATGATTCGCTGGTATCTACCGCCGATGACCTTGAGCAAGGCCGGGGCACGTCCCAAGACTCCCGGCAGCGCACCAAGGATGCCATCGCCAATGCCAAGCAGGCTGCTGAAAAGGCACGCAATTCCTATAACGAGAACCTCAAACCGCAGCTAGATCAGCTCAACCAGAGCGTCTCGGTGGTCGCGGACGATATTGATGCTGTCAAGCAGGACATCGCAGGCATTCGCTCTTCGGTTTCCCAGGATGACGGGTCGCCACAGCAAAGCCTGGCGCGCGCCCGCGATACCACCGCCGGCCTTGCCGGCACCCTGCGGGAGCAAAGCGGCCGTTTTGCGGACATGGGCCGAAAAATCGACGAGGCGCGCCGTGGCGGCGATTTAGACAAGCTAGCGGATATCGTCGGCAACGATCCAGAACTGCTTGCCTCTCGCATCGCCGCTCCCGTGGCCGTAGACCGCCAGCCGGTCTACCCTGTCGCTGCCTTTGGCGTGGGTATGACGCCGTTCTACCTCACCTTGTCGCTATGGGTAGGTGCCCTTCTGGCATGCGTGTTGGTGCATACCAACGCCGAGCGTAAATACTTGCGCAAGGACGAGAACGGCAAATACGACGAGAGCGAATTCACCCGTGGCCAAGCGTTCTTCGGTCGCTTTGCCACACTCGGCCTGGTCGGCCTTGCGCAGGCCACCTTGGTGGTCCTCAGCCTCATCTTCTTCGTCCAGATCGAGCCCGCTCACCCATTCATGCTCATGTTTGCCGCATGGATAGTCTCGCTGGTGTTTATGTTGATCATCTATTCACTTGTCATCACACTCGATAGTGCCGGCAAGGCCTTGGCGGTGTTGTTGCTCGTGATACAGGTCTCTGGCTCCGGCGGCGCCTACCCGCTACCCTTGCTGCCTGAGTGGTTCCAGAACGTGAGCCCGTGGCTGCCAGCGACGTACGCCATTGATGCTTTCCGCAGCGCCATTGCGGGCATCTACCACGGCGATATTTGGCGCGAGTTGGGCATGCTACTGCTGTTTACCATCCCTGCACTCATCGTCGGCCTCATTCTCCGCCGCGCCATGGATGCCTATCACAAGCGCCTCAAGAAGGCGATTAAGAAGACGAAGGTCATGGCGTAGCCGCGCTTGGCGACGTCTCCCCTTCCGCACTTCCTACACCGCCCACTAAGCCCTTTGTCACGGCTTGGTGGGCTTCTTTCATGGTCGGGTCCCACGCTAGTGCCCCAAAGACCTAGAAGGGGCAGAGAAAGCCGCATATGCATCCACTAAAGGGACTCGGATACCCTTCCTATCTGCTAGGTCTAGCTTCCTTCTTAGGGGATTCCCTCGAACGCAGCTATCGGGCACGTAACCCACTTACGGCCCACCTGAATCCCTACTGAAGGACCGCTACGGGAGTCTGCGCCCCGCTTTACCCCAGCTCCCATACCGTCCCGTGGGCAGGACGGTTAGCCCTTGGACATCGAGACCTGTCCTACATGCCGCTAAACCGGGTTAAGGGTCAAAAAGTGTGTCCGGAATCGCGGATTTTCACGGATTGACCTGTAGGTTTCCGGAAAGTATATGCTCCGGAAGCATATATCTAGCCCCCGACGGGAAATCCTCGGTGT